>NZ_JBISDI010000026.1:0-55311 GCF_051162045.1 Anaerozeibacter quisquiliarum | reverse complement strand
TGTGAAATGCGCCTCTACTTGACTTTTCCCCGCCGATTGCGTACACTGTCCATGCATAATTTAGCATATAAAGGATGGTTGACGCCATGAAGAAACCGCAGCTGGTCATCATGGCCGCGGGGCTGGGCAGTCGTTTCGGCGGACTCAAGCAGATGCGCCCGGTGGACGAACAGGGCCACCTGCTTATCGATTTTTCCATCTACGACGCGATGCGCGCCGGGTTCGGCGAGGTGGTATGCATCGTCAAGCCCGAGCTCGAGCAAACGTTCCGCGAGACGATCGGCAACCGGATCGGCGCGCATATCCCGCTGCGTTACGCGCATCAGGTGCTGGATCGGCTGCCGGACGGGTTCGGCGTACCCGAGGGGCGCGCGAAGCCCTGGGGCACGGCGCACGCGTTGCTGTGCGCGGCCGAGGCGGTCGACGGGCCGTTCGCGGCGATCAACGCCGACGATTTCTACAGCCGCGACGCGTTCGAGGCCATCGCCGGCTTCCTGCGCGCCGAACACGCGCCCAACGAGCACGCGATGGTGGGCTACCGCATCGAGAACACGCTGACCGAGCACGGCTCGGTGGCGCGCGGAGTGTGCCGCACACGGGACGGCTTTCTGACCGACGTGGTCGAGCGCACCCGGATCGAGCCCGCACCCGGCGGTGCGCGCTACACCGAGGACGGGGGCGGCACCTGGGTCAACCTGCCCGCCGGCACCGCGGTTTCGCTGAACCTGTGGGGCTTCCAGCGTTCGATGATGGACGAGATCATTGCGCGCTTCCCCGCCTGGCTCGATGCCAACCTGCCGGTCAATCCGCTCGGCTGCGAGTACTTCCTGCCGTGGGTACCCAGCCAGCTGATCGCCGAACACGCGGCCAGCTTCGAGGTGCTCTCCACCCATGCGCGCTGGTACGGCGTCACCTACCGGGACGATCTGCCGCGCGTATGCGAGGCCATCGCCGCGCTCAAGGCCGAGGGGCTGTACCCCGAACGGCTGTGGGGGTAGACGGGCTGAGCTTTTCCCGTACAACCCCGCTTTTGCTCCCCCCTGCGGTTCGAGGGGATTCAAAGCGAAGCGGGAAATCAGAGGAAATGGGGAAAGAACCGAGCGGCGCTATTGACAGTACTCATGGCGTTCATGTATAATTGACGCGTGCCCATTGGATGTTTTGCCGAATTGAATCCGTATCTTTTGAGGCAGGCATCCAACCGCACGCGTTTTTTGTTACACGTGCATCCGCCGCATGCGGATCACCATCAACGAAACGGAGGCTTGCTCAAGATGAAGAAACTGCTGTCTATGGTTCTGGTGCTGGTCATGGCGCTGTCGCTCGGTTCGGTCGCGTTCGCCGCTGAGAAGGATTTCGAGATCGTCGTCGTGCCCAAGGATGCCTCGAACCCCTGGTTCGTGCGCATGAACGTAGGCGTCGAGGAGTACGCCAAGGAGACCGGCCTGAACGTCTACCAGCGCGGCACGCCGCAGATCGACGCGACGCTGCAGTATCAGCTGATTCAGGACCTGGTCGCCGAGGGCGTGAGCGCGATTTGCGTGGTGCCCGTCGATCCGGCCTCGCTCGAGCCCGTGCTCAAGCAGGCGCGCGACGCCGGCATCATCGTGATCGCCCACGAGGGCGCGTCGCTTGAGAATGTCGATTACGACATCGAGGCGTTCAACAACGAGATGTACGGCGGGTTCATCATGGACAACCTGGCCGCCGCGATGGGCGAAGAGGGCCTGTACACCACGATGGTGGCGCACGTGACCAACGCCTCCCACAACGAGTGGGCGGACGGCGGCGTGAAGCGCCAGAAGGAAGCCTACCCCAAGATGCAGCTGCTCGAGGCCGAGCCGCGCGTGGAGTCCGAGGACAACGGCGACGTGGCCTACAACAAGGCCAAGGAAATGTTCAAGAAGTATCCCGACCTCAAGGGCATCATGGGCACCTCGTCCTTTGACGCGCCCGGCGTCGCCCGCGCGATCGAGGAACTGGGCCTGTCCGGCAAGGTGTTCACCGCCGGCACCGGCATGCCGGGCGACAACGCCGAGCTGCTCAAGAGCGGCGCCGTGCAGTACCTGACGCTGTGGGATCCCGCGCTGGCCGGCAAGGCGATGTGCTCGCTGGCGGTCAAGCTGCTCAAGGGCGAAGAAGTGACCGCGCCGCTCGATCTGGCCGTGGACGGCTACACCCAGTTGCAGTTCAAGGCCGGCAGCGACAAGGTGCTCGAGGGCCAGGGCTGGATCGTAATCAACGCCGAAAACGTGGATTCGTTCGGGTTCTAGGTAGGCGATGATTCACTCGGGCGATGGCTGGCGAGGGGATTTTTCGTCCGATTGTTCCTGCGAAATGCGCGGGCGCAGCCGCGCTGCGTCAAGCGTTTTTAAGGGACGGGCGGGCGGAAAAGCACCCGCCGGCCATCGCCAGAATAGATCGGCGTCTACCTTGGTTTCGATTTCCGTGTGAACATTAGAGGGGCTGCAGCGCCAGATAGGGCACTGCAGCCCCGACCCCAATCGTAGGGGTGACAACTCGGGCCGCCCCTACGGGGAATGGCGCACATCGGGCACAGTTAGGAGACGGTCAATCGTGGAAAACTCCCCCCAAACAAGCAGCCTGCTCAAGGCGGTGGCTATTCAAAAATCCTTCGCGGGCGTACACGCGCTCAAGGGCGTGAACCTCGAGATCGCGCCCGGCGAAATCCATTGCCTGGCCGGCGAGAACGGCTGCGGCAAATCGACGCTCATCAAGATCATATCGGGCGTGTACACGCCGGACGCCGGGCACATCGAGTTCGGCGGCCAGTCGTACACCCGCATCACGCCGATCGACGCGATCAACCTGGGAATCCAGGTGATCTACCAGGACTTTTCGATCTTCCCCAACCTCACCGTCATGGAAAATCTGGCGTTCAACACCGAGCTCGCCGCGGGCCGGAAGCTGGTCAGCTGGAAGCGCCTGCGCAAGATTGCCGAGGAAGCGGTGGCAAAGATCAACTTCACGGTCGACTTGGACGCGCGGCTGGGCGATTTGTCGGTCGCCGAGAAGCAGCTGGTCGCGATCAGCCGCGCGCTGATGTTCGGCGCGAAGCTGATTATCATGGACGAGCCCACCACGGCGCTGACCAAGAAGGAGGTTCGTTCGCTGTTTGACATCATCCTGAGCCTGAAGGCGCAGGGCATCGCGATCCTGTTCGTCAGCCACAAGCTGGACGAGGTGTTCGAAATCTCGGAGCGCTTCACGATCTTCCGCAGCGGCGAAACCGTAGTCAGCGGCTCGACGAAGGAGCTCGACGAGAAGAAGTTTACTTACTACATGACCGGCCGCGAGTTCGAGGATACGCCGTTCGTGCCCGGTTTTCTGTCGGACGCGCCGGTGCTCGAGGCGCGCGCGCTCACGATGCGCGGCCACTTCGCAGACGTGTCGTTTCATCTGAACAAGGGCGAGATCCTGGGCATCACCGGCCTGCTCGACAGCGGCCGCACGGAGCTTGCGCTGGCGCTGTTCGGCGCGCGACCCGTAGACAGCGGCGATCTCAAGATGCACGGCAGGCCCATTCGCCTTAAAAAGCCCGCGGATGCCATCGAGGCCAAGATCGGGTACGTGCCCGAGGACCGGCTGAGCGAGGGTCTGTTCCTGCCGCGCTCGATCGGCGAGAACATCGTGGTGTCAAAGCTCAAGGCGCTGTCCGGGCGGCTGTCGGTCGTAAACCGGCGTGCGCGAAAGAGAGAGATCGATAAGTGGGTAAAGCAGCTGTCGATCAAAACGCCCGATCCGAACAACGCCTGTCTGTCGCTGTCGGGCGGCAACCAGCAGCGGGTGGTGCTGGCCAAGTGGCTGGCGTGCGCGCCCGACGTGCTGGTGCTCAACGGCCCGACCATGGGCGTGGACATCGGCTCGAAGCACGACATCCACCAGATCCTGCGCGCCTTGGCGACCGAGGGCATGGCGGTGGTCATCATCTCCGACGACCTGCCGGAGGTGCTCAAGAACTGCTCGCGTGTGCTGGTGATGAAGGCGGGCCGCGTGGTGGCGGAGCTCGACCCGCGCGAAAGCGACGAGCGGGCGCTGTCGCAACTGATGATGTAAGGAGGAGGGAACTGCCATGTCCATCAAGAAACTGCTCCGGCGCAACGAGACATACATTTCCCTCGTCGTGCTGCTTTTGGCGCTTGCGATCGACCTGCGCTCGCGCCAGTTCTTTACCTCGAACAACCTGGTGGACCTGTCGAGCGCGCTGATCGTGCCCGGCCTGTTCGCGATCGGCGCGTTCCTGGTGCTGATATCGGGCGGCATCGACGTGTCGTTCCCGGCGCTGGCGTCGCTGTCGATCTACGCCACCACGTCGTTGCTGCTCGGTGCCAATTACCAGGGCGGGATATGGCTGCCGATCGTCATGGTGCTCCTGTTTGGGGCGGTACTCGGCGCGGTGAACGGGCTGCTGATCGCGGTGTTCAACCTGAACGCGATGATCGTGACGCTGGGCACCTCGTCGATCTTCCGGGGCCTGATGATGGGCGCGCTGGGCGCGAAACAGCTGGCGGTGATCCCGTCGGGCATGTCGGAGTTTGGCAAATCGGCGCTGTTCGTCGCGCAGAACGCGCAATCGGGGCTGTCCTCGCGCATGCCGACAGCCATGCTGATCCTGCTGACCGCGCTTTTGCTCACCTGGTTCGTGCTCAGGCACACGATCTATGGGCGCGGGCTGTTCGCGATCGGCGGCAATGAGGTCAGCGCGCACCGGGCCGGCTTCCCGGTCCGCAAGATCAAGTTCCTGCTGTACGTAGCGGTCGGCATGCTGTCCAGCCTGGCCGGGCTGATCCGCGTGTGCATGATGACGCAGTGCCACCCGACGAATATGCTGGGCATGGAGATGATGGTGATCGCGGGCGTGGTGCTGGGCGGCACGGCGATCACCGGCGGCGCGGGCTCGCTGACCGGCTGCATGCTGGGCACGGCGCTGATCGTGATCGTACAGAACTCGATGATCCTGCTGGGCATCCCGACGTTCTGGCAGGACTTCTCGCTGGGCGTGCTGATCATCATCGGCACAGGCGTGAGTGCCTGGCAGGTGGCGCGCGCGGCGGCGCGGTCCACGGGCAAGAACGCGGTGAAGGAGGCGGCACGATGAAGGCGTTCAAGAAACTGTACGGTCGCGACGTGCACATCAGCCGACTTACGCTGCTGATGCTCGCCTGGCTCATATTCATGGCGGTGACCAAGTTCGGCAAGTTTTTCACCTCGGTATCGCTGCAGACGATGCTGTCCCAATTCCCGGAGTTCGGGTTGATGGCGCTGGGCGTGATGCTGTGCATGGTCACGGGCGGCATCGACCTGTCGGTGGTGGGCGTCGCCAACTTCACATCGATCTCGATGGGCATCCTGCTCAAGCGGATGGCGGCGCCGGACGGCGCGATTGCGCCCGCGTCGATCGCGCTGGTGTTTGCGCTGGGCATGGGCCTGGGCGCGCTGTGCGGCGCGTTCAACGGAATCCTGGTCAGCCGCGTGGGCATCCCGCCGATCCTGGCGACGCTCGGCACATCGCAGCTGTTCACCGGGATCGGGATCGTGCTGACCGAGGGCAAGGCGGTCTCCAAGCTGCCCGCGCTGTACGCGGAGGTGGTGGCCGGCAAGATCGGCTGGCTGCCGGTGCAGTCGGCGATCTTCATCGCGATGGCGCTGTTCGTGGGCTGGCTGCTCGCGCGCACGACCTACGGCCCGCGCATCTACCTGCTGGGTACGAGCGCGCGCGCGGCAAAGTTCTCGGGCCTTAACAACGACCGGCTGCTGGTGGAAACCTACCTGCTGTCGGGCGTGTGCGCGGCGCTCGGCGGGCTGGTGATGCTGGCAAACTACACCTCGGCGCGCGCCGACTACGGCGCGGTGTACACGCTGCAATGCGTACTGATCGTGGTGCTGGGCGGTGTGAGTCCGAACGGCGGCAAGGGCAAGCTGTCGGGCGTGGTGCTGGCGATCGTGTTTTTGCAACTGCTGACCTCGGGCCTGAATCGTTTCCGCGAGGTCAACCCCTTCCTGATCCCGCTGATCTGGGGCGGCGTACTGGTGCTGGTCATGGTATGGGATTACTTCACGGCGCGCGGGACGCGCGCGTAAAGAAACCGGGCGGGAGGAGAGGGCGAATCACCCTCTCCCCTCTCTTTTTCGTATGCCTTTTCTGTATGCGCATGCCGCGCTGCCGATACCGCTCGAAATCATGAACGCGCCCATCGGGCGCGCGGATTGTTCGGCCGGTTGTTCCGGGAAGATCAACCCCTCCGTTTTGTTTGCGCGCATAAAAAACGCCGCCTGCGGGCGGCTGACCAATCGGGGTCATGTGCTTGTGCTACATCAGGTACAGCGAGCGCAGCGCCTGCACCCGGCTGTTGTCGAGCCCCAGCGCCTCGTTCAGATAGGCGGACATGGAGCCGAACCGCGACTCGGCGGCGCTCAGGAACGCCTCGATGTTGCGCGGGCGCACGCCGTAGGCCTCGCGCAACGCCTCCCGCAGTCGCTCGGGGGCGTCCGACGACCGGCGCGCCGACGCGTCCGGCGCCCCGACGGCGCCCTCGCCCGCGGCCAGGTAGTCGTCGATCACCCGCTCGCGCGGAACCCCCAGCGCCGTCAGCAGCAGCGCCGCGGCCGCGCCCGTGCGGTCCTTCCCCAATGCGCCGTGCCACAGCGTCGCGCCCTCGCGCTGTTCGAGCAGCAGCCCGAAAAAGCGCGCAAAGCCCGCCTGGTCCGCCGGGTCGAGCGCCAGCCGCGCGTAGGCGTCGTCCAGCAGCGCCTCGATCGGACCCCCGTCCAGCCGCGCGAGCAGCCGTTCGACCGCACCCTCCCCCTCCAGCGCAAGATCGGCCGAAGCGTCGCCCTTCATCGGGCTTGATACCATGTGTACGCCCGGCCACTCGGGCTCGGGCCAGGCCGTGCGCTCGGCCTCGGTGCGCAGGTCAATCACCTGCCGAAGCCCATGAACCTCGACCAATTGCCGCCTGTCACGCTCCGTCAGGCCGCAAAGCTGCCCGCTGCGGATCAGCCGCCCAGGCCGAACCGTCCGCCCGTCCGCCGCCGGCAGCCCGCCCAGGTCGCGCGCGCACGCCACGCCCTCCAGCCCAATGCATGTAATACTCGCCATGCGCATTGCTCTCCTTCTCTATGCTCCCCGTATTGTACCATAGGTTGCGTAATTTTACGACGGCACGATCGTAACGATTGCGCGACGCAGACTTGCGCGCAAACTTAGGGCAACACCGCGCAAAGCGTAAATGAATAAAAGTTACGATAGGCTCGTTTGCCCAAGTTCGTCTTCAGATCGAGGGGCTCCGTATACGGCTGAGCCGGGAACAGCATCAGCCCGTCCTGAATCGCCTCGACGCCCTGAACCAGCTTTGCCAAGTTTGCCTTGTCGTTTTCGCTCAACTTCGCCTCGTCGAAGCGGTTGTTGTATGCGATGTAATTCTGATCCTCGCCGATCATTCCCATGGGCTGGATGTGCTCGAATGCGTCCTTGATTTCCTTTTCAATCTCCAGGCTGATCTCGATCCCCTTATTCACCCGATAAATCCGCAGCACTTTACCGGAGTTCTGCGATATCTCGTCGAGCAGGGCGTCCCATTCGGCGTCAGTGGCGGTGTCGGCTACCTGATCGACCTTGCGGATATACTCCTCCGGGATATAGTCCACGCCGGCGCAAACGCCGTTGTTGATCCATATCTCCGCCGCGGTCGGGTCCGTCATTTTGTTCCATGCTTCCGGAACAATGAACGCAAGCCCGGTATACGGATCGCCCACCAGATCGTTAGGATTTGGCAATCTGAAGAAGTCTTAAGATAAGAAACCGGGAGCGCTTCAAAGCATGGCCCCAACAACGAACGAATCATGGAAATGGGAAATCTCACTCCGGAAAATTGGCCGACAACAGCAAGCTCCATTTCAGCGTTTTTCTGGACGGCCAGATCCATGGCGCCATGAGCTACGGCCCGTCGCTGGACAAAAGCAAGACCATCGGCCTTGTGGAGGGCACCGGTTGGAACGAATTCCCGGAACTGCATCGCATGGCCTTTGACGCCGTGCTCCCCCGCAACAGCGAGAGCCGCGCCATTTCCATGATCAAGGTAAACCCGAACCTCGCCGAGCTGCCGGATGGCACGCGCATCCGCAAGATGGCGCTGGCCTCGAACCCCACCACGCCGCGCCGGGAACTGAACGGGCTGACGTTCTTCGACGTGACGGGCGGCGCCTGCAATTTCAAGAAGTACCTCAACCATGTGAGTGCCAAACCGATCCCCGGTCTCCAACTCCGGTACATGTACTTCATTGACCCGGCCTACCGGGAAAAGCTGACGGTGCCCATCATTCCCTTCACAAAGATCGACGAGTGGGGAGCGGGCATTCGTGGAGCCGCGACGGTGCATTCGGTGAAGCTGTTCGCCGATGGAAAACCCGCGCCCGCTCTGGATTCGCGTCTGGAGGATGACCGGCAAGCTCCCTTCGGCGGGCGCTCCAAGCAGCCTTAAATAAGCCTTCGCCGCGCATCCCGGCGGAGCTCCCGTGGCGCTGCCTCAAGATGCGCTCCGACATGAGCGGCATGATCCTCGACCCCTTTGCGGGCTACGGCACGACGATCGTCGCCACCGAGCAGTCTGGGCGCGCCTGCCGGGCCATCGAGGCCGACCCGCTGCGCTGCGCGCCCATCGTGCGCCGCCGGGAGCAGTTTACCGGAGAAACGGCTATAAAAACAACCAATAAAGGTTTGAAAAGCCTTGTCTTTCCTGGGCGCGCTTAGGAGAGAGCCGAAAGCTCCCGGCAGAGGGACGTAAATTCCTCATACGATTGCAAAACCGTTTCGCCACGCGCGCCGAGCGCAATAACATTCAGAAGGCGTTCCGCGCACCGAGCGGGCTTTTGGGTAAATGTCTCGATGAACGAAAGTGTGCGCTTTCGGCTCGGAAAGTAGCACTTATTCAGCGCATACAGCGCCTGCAGAAAGTGATCGAGCGAAAGATCGAGCGCGAAGTGATAGAACAGTGCATCCTGCCGGTTGACGGCACGCTCCAAATCCTCAAAGTCGGCAAGCAAGTCAAGGTGATAGCGGATCAGACGGGTTGCGAGCGAGTCGGGGTATACGTGCAGCCTTTTTTGCATGCCGGCGATATAGCCCTGTTTGTCACACAGAATGTGCACGGTGAGAAACGACGCACAGCGGCCCGTGGGATAGAAGTAGTTGTCCTCCTTGTTCAGGCGCGCACCGGAGAGTACCGATTCAATCTCGGCGTCCATCCCGGCGATGTTGTAGTACATGAGGCAGACCTCTGTCTGGCCGAAGAAAACATAATCGCATGTACCCCAGTGTTTGCTGGGAGACGTGCCAACGTGCAGATCCGTTATGCAATCGCCGAGGGATTCCGCCACTTCGCGTCTCTTTTCGGCGTCGGGAACAACGTCGCAGAAAACGAAAATATCAATATCGCTCTCTCCTGCTTCCGGCAAGGTCGCGCCGCCACTCTTTCCGATGGACAAAACCTCCGGCATCGCGGCAACTGCCGCAATGAGCTCGTTGTAGTTTTGCGTGATCTCCTGATGCATATTGCCTCCGCCGTCCTTTTCGATCAGTATAGCACATTGGATTCCAAGAGGCAATTCTGGCAGGCATGGTTTTATGTGAAGCATGTAGGATTGTCAAACATGTCGGACAGAGAAGGCAGCGAGGAAGTCATTCGTGGGACGCCAGGAAAGGGGGCGCATCGGGAGATTGTTGGAGCGGGATCGGTGAGCCGCGAGCTACGCACCAAAGCCGGCGAGGGAGAAGTGTGTGCCGTAGAAACGCTTTTGGTCCTCTCTGTGGCTACGCTCGACCTTGCCGTTGTGCCTGGGCGTGCAGGGCCGGATCAGCTTGTGGCGAATGCTGAGGGCAGCGGCTGTGGGCGCCGGGATCGGTCGGCCGGCGATTCCTTCGTTCCGCCATGCCGCGCTTTCCGGAAGTAGATGTACGACCGGCTCTTGTTGTACTCCCGGCTCGCGCAGCTGACTGCGTACTTCTGCACGTATTCCAGCAGGGATTGCCGATAGCGCATATCCTGTGTTACACGGTACATGCGGGAGTGGACACTTCCTTTCGGCTGATTGTTGTCGCAATCGAATCATATCCTATGTGTCCCTATCCCGCACTCCTTTTTTCCCCTACTGTCCAATATCTATTGTAGTCCTACAGCATATTCTCCCCGAGAAGAAGGCTTTTCTTGTATTCGAAATGGTTATATGCTATGATGCCTTATCCTCAGGAAGGAGAAATGGATCATGACGATTTCCGATGCCGTATCTGCATGCGTTGATTCGGGTTTGTCAGGTTGGGACCTTGTCTGTTTCGCTCAGTCTGTCGTTAATAAAACAATGACCTACTCGTATACGAACTCGTATGATATGCCTTCTTTTGCATTCAGAAAAGGAAGGGGCTACTGTTGGCAGCAGGCTAAGGCCCTTATGCTGATTTTAAGAAGGCTAGGTTTCAATTGCCATATGGTATTTGCGGCGAAAAACACGTTCCCGTCAAAGACATACAACGGCAAAATAATTCCCGCACACGTATCCGGTCACGTTTGGTGTCGGGTCAAAATTGATAGTTTTGAAAAGGATGTTTGCCCGGGTGATGCAGAGAATATCCCTGGTAAACTTCACTTTACTCCTGTATCCAGGGTAATGCGTTGGAATGTCTTTATATCGTGGGGATGCTATTTCACATCGGCCCAAGTGAATAAAAAACGATATCAAGAATTGATGGCGAAGGCATGATGAAGCATTGCGTTATCATATGAGGAACAAGCGCGGTCAGTACAGCAAAAATCCGGTGCTGCGGCCGGATTTTGCTATTCGGGTTTACTTGCCCTCATCCTCCGTGGCTACCGCGCCCTTCTTGCTTTTGCCCTTGCGCGGGTTTCCTGGCCGGCTCGCTATCCTCGGGCTGTGCCTCGGCCTCCGCCGTGGCTTCCACAGGCTCCGGCATAGCTTCCGTTTCTTCCGGCTCTACCGCGATTACAACCGGCCGTCCTTCGCCTTCGTCCCCGATGACCTCGGCTTTGATGGTCGCGCCATCCGCCATTGCCGCCGCGATGTCGCCCACCGGTCCTCCAGCGGCTTGTGCGTCCTCCGCTCCCGCGTCTGCGGAAATTCCTGGGGCAGCATGCCCGGCTCGAACATAATCCTGAAGGTGATTGCGCCGTTTAGCGGTACGTCGAATTTGAAGTCCTGATACTCCAGTTTCTTGAGGTCGTCCGGGATTTCAATGTTCTTGTACGCTTGATCTCCTTACCCTCCACCAGCAGGCATCCATGTCCGGGATAATCATGAAATGCGCGACGTGTGAGGCGCTTGAAGGATCCGATTTTCTATTCGGCAAGACCGCCCGGGGGATGAGGCGTGAACAGCGTCCGGAATCAAATCCGCAATCTGAAGATTGACAGGCTCTGGCGGTTGGCTTACACTGAATCTGCGCGATTGGCGCATCTGGCTTTTCTCATACTTGTTGTTCTCACCCGGCAGATCATGGTGAACGGAGCAGGATCCGGGCAGGCGATTCATCTGCGAAGCAATTACTTGCGAGTTCAAAACTCCGCAAATCCCGTTCGGGAATTGACGGGACAAACGCATTTTCACTGTATATACTCAATGCAAGGGGTGGATGGCACGTGAGCTGGGTGGATCAGATGAACGACGTGATGGGATACATCGAGCGGAACCTGACCGAGACCATCGATATGGACGAAGTAGGGCGCATCGCGGCCTGCCCGAGCGCGGTGTTTCAGCGCATCTTCATGCTTTCTGCGAACCTGACGCTCACGGAGTACATTCGCAGGCGCAGGCTGAGCCGC
This sequence comes from Anaerozeibacter quisquiliarum, assembly GCF_051162045.1. NCBI lineage: Bacteria > Bacillati > Bacillota > Clostridia > Eubacteriales > Anaerozeibacteraceae > Anaerozeibacter > Anaerozeibacter quisquiliarum. The sequence continues at coordinate 43,462 of NZ_JBISDI010000026.1, read as the reverse complement.
GCGGCTTCAGATCTGGTCGGCACTCGGGAGCGGGTTGTGGACATCGCCATGCGGTACGGGTATGATACCTCCGATGCGTTCTGCGTGGCGTTCAAGCGGCTCTACGGGGTGACGCCTTCCGAGGCGCGGCGCAAGCACCTAAAGTTACGGGGGCACTATCGGCTGCATTTCACGCTTTCCGCCACCTATATCAAGGGGGATGAGGAAATGGTCATTCAGAATGTGGATCGCTACCGGGTGATGGAGCCGCTGTTCGAGGGCGCGCGCGTCATCCTGAACCATCTGGGAGAAGGATACACCCCCGCGTACATCCAGGGCGTGTCCGGTGCCGCATTTCGCATGAGCGGCGGCTGCCCCAGCCGGCCTACCTGTTTTTACACCCGCTGGCCGAGCGATTTTTTGCGCTACCTGGGCTACGAAGTGACGGAGGTGCCCTGCAAGAGCCCCGACGGCAACGACCTGACCGCCGCCATGATCGACGCGGTGAAGGCGCAGATCGACAAGGGGCGGCCGGCGCTGGTGTGGCATGCGGTCACCAGCATGGAGTGGGATGTGGTGTGCGGCTATGACGAAGAGCAGCGCCAGTTCATCGGCCGTGGCAGCTACAAGGGCCTGGGCGATTACGAGCGTGAGCGCTGGGATCGGCCCGGCTCCGCCGAGATTGCCTTCGGCGCAATCTTGATCGGCGAGAAAAAATACACCCCCAATGCCGCGAAGCTGGAATCGGACGCGCTGAGCGACGCGGTGAAGTTTGCCCGCCGGGTGACCGATTCCCCCATGCCCCATGAGCGCGAGGGCATACAATTCTACCGCTGGTGGGCCGAGGCGTACCTGTCGGATACCAAGGAGCGCGACGCGGCGGACGCCTACTGCCACGAGGTGTATACCTCCTCCAGAAGCGCGGGCGTGGACTTTCTGCGGGAGATTGCGCCCGCACACCCCGATCGGGAGGCGTCGCTTCTCAAGGCTGCGGACAGCTTCGCCCGCGAGGTGGACGCTCTGGAGTGCGCGCGCCCGTACCTTTCCTGGCATTCTCCCTGGGGCGTGGATGCCGCGCGCAACCGCGCAGTTGCCCCGTTGATTGCGGAAGCTGCCCAATGGTACGAAGCGGGAATCGCTTGCCTGGAGAAAGGCTGATCGGCAGGGATGCCGTCTGTGCGCCAGGTTCATTTCCCCAAGAATGAACAAACAAAAAACCGCCGTTGATGGGCCCCGCTGATCAGCAGGCGGTTTCCGTATGCTCCGCCGACCGACGCGGGGATTCCGCATGGAAGGAAACGCCCCTCTTTGCGAACATTTTTCGCCCGGCCTATTGACATTTCCGCTACTGCGTGCTACGATATACCAGTAGTAAGTATCACTGCATATCTGTGATGCAAATTAGAGGTGATATGTGAGATGGATAACCTGACCGAGATGCTGAAAGGGGTGCTGGAAGGCTGCGTCCTCGAAATCATCAGCCGGGGGGATACCTACGGCTACGAGATCACCCGCAGGCTCAATGCCCTGGGCTTTGCCGATGTGGTCGAGGGCACGGTGTACACCATACTGCTCCGGCTCGAAAAGAACAAGCTGGTGGAGATCACCAAGAAGTCCTCAGACATGGGACCGCCGCGCAAGTTCTTCGCGCTCAACGACGCGGGGCGCGAGGAACTAAAGAAGTTCTGGGATAAATGGGAGTTTGTCGCGTCGAAAATCGACCAATTGAGGGAGGAGCGGTGATATGCCCGGTTTTTTCGATGATTATTTCAACATCAACAAGATGGTTCAGAGCAAGCGTGAGTACAAGCAGCAGATGGCAAGGGTGGAGGCGCTGCCGGAGGACTATCAATACGTATTCAAAAAAATCCAGAGTCACATGTGGATGTTCGCGGCGGGTGCAGGCTACGACATGATGAAGATCCATTATGACCTGGTGGAATTGTTCGAGGCCGGCGCGTCGGAAGTCAAGCCTGTTTTGGAGATTACCGGCGAAGACGTGGCCGCGTTCTGCGAAGAGCTTCTACGCAATGCCAGGACCTACACGGAAGACTGGCGCGAGGCACTCAACCGCGACATCCGGAAAAAACTCGGAAAGGAGAAGGATTCAAAATGACGGAACCCGCCATTCAAGTGAAGGGTCTGAAAAAGTCCTTTCAGCAACTGCATGTCCTCAAGGGCGTGGATTTCGAAGTGGAGCGGGGCTGCATCTTCGCCCTGATCGGCGGGAACGGCGCGGGCAAAACGACGATCGTCAGAATCCTCACCACACTGCTCAAACAGGATGGCAGAACCGCCGCCGTAAACGGGTTCGATGTCGCCTTAAAACCCGACAGTGTGCGGCGGTCCATCAGCCTGACCGGGCAATTCGCCGCCGTGGATGAGATCCTGACCGGGCGGGAGAACCTCGTGATGATTGCACGTCTCAGGCACCTGCGGAATCCGCGTCAGATTGCGGACGATCTTGTAAACCGCTTCGGCCTGACCGGCGCAGCAGACCGCCGGGTGTCCACCTATTCCGGCGGTATGCGCCGAAGGCTGGACATCGCCATGGGCCTGGTGGGAAAACCCCAGATCCTGTTCCTCGACGAGCCGACCACCGGGCTCGATCCCGAGGCGCGCATCGAGGTCTGGAAGACGGTCAAAGAGTTCGCCAACGGCGGCACAACGGTATTCCTGACCACTCAGTATCTGGAGGAAGCCGAACAGTTGGCGGACCGGATCGCGATCCTGCATGAAGGCAGAATTATCTTAAGCGGCACGCTCGCCGAGATGAAAAGCCTGTTCCCGCCCGCAAAGGCGGAGTATGTGGAAAAGCAGCCGACGCTTGAAGAAATCTTCCTGACCATCATTGGCAAGAAGGAGGCAGTGTAGCATGGAAACGGCAAGAGGTCATTATCTCGGCGATATGGGCGTCATGCTTGGGCGCTCCATGCGTCATGTTTTTCGTAGTATGGACACCATCATAAAGGTCGTGATCATGCCGATCGCCATGATGCTGATGTTCGTCTCTGTGTTCGGCGGTGCGATTCAGACCGGCACGGAGAGCTATGTGAACTATCTGCTGCCCGGCATCCTGATAATCGCCATCGCGAGCGGGATTGCCTATACGGCGTACCGTCTGTTTATGGATATGCAGCGGGGTATCCTTGAGCGGTTCGATTCCATGCCGATCGCGCGTTCGGCCGCTCTGTGGGGCCATGTGCTGACATCGCTGCTATCGAACGCAATCTCGGTCGTCGTCATCATCCTCGTGGCGCTGCTGATGGGTTTTCGCTCGTCGGCTGGAGTGCTGTCCTGGCTTGCGGTAGCGGGCATCCTCGCGCTGCTTACGCTGGCGCTGACCTGGATTGCCGTGATTGCCGGACTGACCGCAAAAACGGTGGACGGTGCGAGCGCGTTCTCGATGCCGCTGGTATTTCTACCGTTCATAAGCTCGGCGTTCGTCCCTACCGGATCGATGCCGGGGCCTGTCCGTGCCTTTGCCGAAAACCAGCCGGTGACCTCTATTGTAGATGCGATCCGATCCCTCCTTATGGGACAGCCTGTCGGCAATGATATCTGGGTTGCGCTCGCGTGGTGTCTGGGCATTCTCATCGTCGCATACATCTGCGCCATGCGGGTTTACAGGCGCAGAATTGCATAAGGATATGCCGGCGAACTTTCGAAAGATGACTTCTCCGGTGCCGCTCAAATGTGTCGCGGTTCCCAAACGGAGAATTGTGAGTTTGATTGGCCTAACCGGATCATCTAAAGGGCCATTAGTTCCGGAAAAAGGCTCGCCAAATACGGCGGGTCTTTCTCTTTGCCATCAAATTGAGGCCGGATATGAAAGTCTTTCGGGAGGATTCGCAGGGGTATACGGTCCGGCTCACAGGGCGGATATCCACCCGCATAGCTCCAGCACCAGAGCGCGGAATGATGCACACCCCCCACCGTAGAAAGGGAATCCGAGGCGATTTCTTCGGAATCCTTGATCGCTGGGTGCATCGTTACACGGCACGGTAGAACCGGAGAGCATGGAAGCCATACCGGAGGCTGTAGCAGCCACCACGGAATCTACCACGGAGGCCACGGAAGCCCCGGTAGAAGCCGAGGCGCAGCCCGAGGATAGCGAGCCAGCCAAGAAGCCCGCACGCAAGGGCAAAGGCAAGAAGGGTGCGGCAGCCACAGAGGACGAAAGCAAGTAGGCGACACCAGAAAATCCGGCATGGCGCCGGATTTTTCGTGTCCCTTATGGATCAGATAAAATGACCATATCCCTGCCGTATTGATTATAGACTTGTATGGATGTTGCCCGCCATACTCCGGAAGTATAGCTTTGGTCACGCAATCTTTCGATTGAACTTTCGGTACAGCAGCAAAATCCAAATCAGCGAGGATAACAGCGCCGGAATCAGAAACGCCATGTCCTGCCCTATACAAAACATGGCAATCCAAAAGGACGGCAGCGGCGAAAACAGATACTGCGCGTCCGACAGCAGGAAAAAGGGTACAAACAGTCCCAGCATCAAAAGCCCCGACAGTTTTGCCATGGCCATACCCTCCACCCGGTTATGGGAAAGGGCAAACAATAGCAGCGCCACGGCAATGCTCACAAGGCATGTCAGCATGCAGGTAAGCAGAATTATCCCAAACAACCACGCCGTCAGCGAAAACCAGCGCATCAGCACGATGGATACGACGAAGGCAATCACAGCCGGAAATGCCAGCCTTGACAAGATGTAGCCCCTTTTACCCACAGGGGTGACCGCCAGATAGTTGGCCATGTTTTCGTCGTATTCGGTCAGCATCATCATGGCTGATGCAAAGCAGAGCATGTAGGGCGTTACGAGAGCCAGCAGCAAATCAAACAGCAGATAGTAATCCGCAAGGACTGCCGCTCTCTGAAAATAACCGCACAATACGTTCTCAATCGTCGGGATGCCGAATCGGATGAAAAATGCGGTCAAGATGGTGGCGACACATACCGTCGCAAGCATACTGTCTTCGAACACCTGCCTGACAAACATGAAAAAGGATCGATACAGGGGCTTCACAGTTTTACACCTCCCAGGGAACGCAAACTCTTTGCGACTACGCGGCAGGCCAGCAATCCGGACAGCATCGTCCAAAAGACCAAAATGAACGCCGCAGGCAATGCCATTATCCCGTTCTGGCACAACTCAATGATGCACACGCCCGGATGGAGGCTCAAAAGAGCCGGTTTCCATCCGAACAGCCAGGCGATGGTGGGAACGTTGATGATAATCTCGGCGGGGATGGTCGTTACAATGAACTGATTGAGCGTAGCGATGTTTGCGGCGATCATAAGCCCCACGGCTGAAAACAGACAGGAACCAAGAAAAACGCCCAGGATGAAAAGGAAAGGATTTAACACAATACCGCCGCCAAAGCCTATCAACAGCCCGACCGCCGTGGAAATCAAGGCGATGGAAATCAGCTTTGAAACCACATACTCGGTTGGCTTGACGGGCGATATGGCGATGCTGTCCAGAACCCGCTCGCCTTTTTCGAACAGGACGATTGCCCCCATGAAGTATAGCCCCATTGCCGCCGGATCAGAAAAGATCATCAGGGCGGCGGCCCGCTCCCGCCATGCGTCAGGCAATACGAAGAGCAGGCTTGTATAGAGTATGGTAAAGATCACATACAAAAAGTAGAACCCATATTTGAACTGAAAACGGATATCGCCCGCAAGCAGCGCCTTTATCCTCATTGCAGCCGCCTCCCGGTTAGCTCCACAAAGATGTCGTTCAAGGTGGGCTCGCTGCTGTGGATCGACAACAGCCCGTTTTCTCGTAAAAGCTCTTGCAGCACAGCGTCCTCGCTCGTTTTGTTCAAGGGGATTTCCGACTGTTCTTCCCGACCCTTCATAACATAGGTATACCGAACCTTGGAAGCGCCTCTGGACATAATCAGGTTTCGCGGCGTATCCAATGCCCGCAGCTTGCCGTCTACGATAAAAGCCACGCGGTCGCACAGCTCGGTCGCATCGTACATGTTGTGTGTGGTTAGCAGGATCGTTTTCCCCCTTGCCTTTTCTTGTAAAATAATGTCCTTCATACCCCGTGCATTGGATGGATCAAGCCCGGAAGTTGGTTCATCCAGAAAAAGCAGGGCGGGGTCATGGAGCAACGCCTTGATGAAATTCAGCCTTGATTTCATCCCTTTGGAAAAATCCGATACCTTCTTATCCGCTTCGGGAAGCAGGCCGACGCTCTCCAGCAATGGGTCAATTTCCTGATGTTTTTTGTAAAGGGAGGCAAAAAACCGAAGGTTTTCCCGCGCAGTCAACTTTTCGTACAGGCTGGGAAATTCAAAGTCCACGCCGATATTCTCATAAAAGCTGCTGTCGCGGCGCTTAACCTCCGTGCCATTTACCTGCGCGCTGCCTCTGTATGTGGTCAGAAGGCCCGTGAGTATTTTTTGCAGCGTGCTCTTGCCCGCGCCAGAGGGACCTAAAAAGCCAAAGATTTCGCCGTTCAGAACATCAAAGCTCATATTCTCGATGAACGGCTGCCTCGTATAGCTGAATTGTAAATCCCGCACCCGAATCATAGCGTCTCCCCCTCAAACAGTTGAACTACAACCCCGCGCAACATCACCCGGACGGCATCTTCAAACACATCTTCGCCGATTTCTTTCTTGTGGAGCATTGTGCAAAAAATCGCTCGTAAAACGGCGCTGAATACTTTGATATTGCCTTCTGTACGCACGCCGGGCAGCAAAGAAAGCAGCCGTTCCATATTAAGATCATCCTTTTGAGCATGGGCAGCGGCAACCTCCGGGGGCAATTTCCGCACCAGCAGTTCCAAATCTCCGTTTGCGATAAAGGAATAGATAAACGTGGAATCCACCTGCTTGTACAAGCGAAAAAGCAACTCCGTGACGGTGTCCGCATTGATGTTGCCCCGTAATTCGTCAATCCAGAGGAGAAGGATGGTCTGCAATTCATCGTGGAGGGTACAGAACACATCAAAAAAAAGCTGTTCCTTGGAAGGATAGAACAGGTAGAAGGTTCCCTTTGGTATGTTGGCCCGCCTAACCAACTCATCCACCGTGGTTTTGCGCATACCAAATTGGGCGAGGCACGCCTGAGCTTCTTCCATCAGGCGCTTCTTAATATAAGCCCGTTCATTGTCGGAAAAGGCTTTTGGCATAATGATCACTCCGTTTACTGTTTGACTATATTTTGTATTATAGTCAAACAGTAAGGTTTGTCAATACAAAAATCAATCTTCCTGGATGTCGTGGTGGAGGCCACGGAAGCCCCGGTGAAGACCGAGGCGCAGCCCGAGGATAGCGAACCAGCCAAGAAACCTGCAGGCAAAGGTAAGGGCAAGAGGGACACGGTAACTGCGGACAGTTCCAACAAGTAAGCATATATAACGCGAATCCCGGCCACTGCGCCGGGATTTAGTTTTCTGCTTAGCGTATTATTCCAATCGACTCCTTACAACATTATCAGTATTGCGATTTGCAAATATGGTGCAGTCCAAGGTTGTCAAATGATAAATCACCGACCACTCCAGTTTATCTTCTCCATCCGGGCCGTAGATGCCAATCTCCGCAAGGAGATCGATTGCCTGTTCTTCGGTCAATATCTGATTGTTCTGCTCGATCCTTTGCTGAACGGTATCGTAGCGCTCAAACTCCGTAAAGCCCTCGCCAATATTCAAGTCACGGAAGGCGATAGAATTCGATGCTACCTGCTAGTTTCCCTTGGCCGGGACCACTTGCAGCGCGTCGTCCCAGTATCCCACAATAACGGATTTCCCAGAGGCATCCGCGATGAAAAAATGGCAGCCTATGTCCCCCGAGAAGTATATATAACCGTTGACAGCCCGCGCAAGTATGCCATCCCAGTGACCCCGTCGCCGGTCAGCAGCGACATCATGAGGTCTTCGTCCCCATGAATGGGGGCAAAAGTGCACCCATGCTTTTCGACCAAGGGCTGAAACCTCGGGAAAGTGGCGATTTTCAGATGGTGACCGCGTGCGCTGAGCGCCTGGCCCAGAGCCAGAAATGGTAGTACATCGCCAGTCGAGCCAATCGTGACGGCCGTAATGTTCATCGTCCAGACTCCCCCGCGGCCGTAGATTCCGCTCTGGTCAAGTTTTTTCTCAGCAGATCGATGTGCGGCGTTTGCAGCCCGCTTTTTTGAATCAGCCAGTCGAACTCGGCCTGCAGCGCAACCATCTCCGCCCTTGCCGCGATACAGTGCTTTGCCACGGTAAGTTCTGCCAGCTGCGTTCCCATGAAGGCCTTCATCGCTGCCGTCATCATTCCAGTTGGCAACCGCCAGAACGCCAGCTTGCGCGGCGTGATCTGGATACCGAGCTTTTCAAGTACGCCGAATCCTTCCTTTACCCCAAGCACCATGTTCCGGACATCTTTCCAGGAAGCGGCAAGCCGCTTGTTGTCACAGTCGTGACCATAAAGGGCGTTCGCGATGCTCGTTACCATGGCGACATGAGTTTTCTGCCACGCGTCCATGTCGGTACAATCGACGCAGGGTATGCCAGCGTGGCGAAACAAGCCGATCAGGTTTGCCACCCTTTGCGACTTTTCTCCATTGGCTTCGCCAAAGGTCGTGGTCTGGAAGGCGCGCATCAACCCCCGGCCGACGAAGTATCGGACGCCGCCGCTCAGCCGCTCGCCACCCGCGGAGGGGAAGCCGGTCAGCAGGCGCTTCGCTCCGACGGCACGCTTCCATTCCTCATATCCAGCGGCGGTGTTCACAACAAACACGATGTTCTCCGAGCAATTGTGTGCAAGATTCTCCAGCACGGAATCCACCTGGGTCCTCTGCATCACGACAAAGATGTATTCGAAACGATCTTCAGGGGATAGGTGGTCGATGGCCTTGGTTCGCGCGATCTCTTTTTTATGTGATCCGGGACGATACAGAACGATGCCCTCGCTCCGGATTTCCTCCAGGCGCTTCCCCCGGGCGAGCACCGTGACATCATTTCCCGAAAGGCTGAGCTTTGCCGCAAAAATACTTCCGATGACTCCTGCACCGTATACCAAGATTTTCATATTGCCTTTTGCGCCTCGAATTTCCTGACGCTAACGATCTGGATGTGTCCTTGACGATGTGGCGCCTCTGGCCAAAAGCCGGCGTCTTCTAAAACCTGGATGATCTCATCCGGGCTATAAAACCGCACGTCGCCGGCGGGTGAGAACCGGATCAGCGGATTGCACAAGGCCCGCAGCAGAGGCGGATAGTACACCTCCGCGATGTAAAGCGCGCCGTTTGGCTTTAGCACCCGAAAGGCTTCTTTGGCAAAACCGGCCACATCGGGAAAGTGGTGGTAAGCCGCGCAAACTGTCATGACGTCAAAAAACGCGTCATGAAACGGAAGTGCGTCGCAGCTCGCCTGAGCAAAGACCATCGACGGGTTCAGCTCCCCCGCGTTTTCAACCATCTTACCGGAGATATCGATACCGTATCCGGTAAAATCATGCTCTTTGGACAGCATCTTGAGCAGCCGCCCGTTCCCACAGGCGACATCGAGTACCCTGCCCCCAGTGGGGATTTGGACGGTTTGCAGCAATAGGTCCTTAAATTCGCGAGTAAACCTTCCGTCAAAAGTATCATCATAATGATCGGCCTTTTTCTGATAACTCCGGACAGAGCGCCGTTCGTACATAGATTTCTTCATCAGAATCACTCCTCCTGTAGACTGTGCCCCTGTATCGTGGCGGAAATTATACGAATAAGCGTGGGTCACGCCGGACGGCCGCCCGTACAGCACATCAGGACACCTTGCTTTTGTATGCAGCCACTGAGGATAAGCGAGTGTCACTTTCTTTCTGCGAACCCCTTCTCCGGGCTCCATTCACAGGTGCCTTTCATCTGATAGCTGCAATTACAGCAATCGTCGCCGTCGCCCAGCGTTTTCGTGCGCCGAAAGCCGTTCCCCATCAGCCAGGAGAAAAGGTAATCCATGCGGCAAATGCCCGGCAGCATCCCCTCCGCCCCATGTTCACGCGCGAAGCGCTGCATGGCGCACCGGGTGATGTCGATCTCAAACGTATTCCGGTCGATCTCCCGGGAATGGATCGTCCAGTCCCACGGATGCAGGTCGCCGCGCTTTTGGCGCAATTCATGCGCCGGAGCCTTTTTCCGGAAGCCGGAAAAATAGGCTTTGCCCACTCTGTGCAGAAACGGCCGTGGGATGATCGTCGCGAGGCGCTCATTGAGCAGCCAAATGATTCCCACGGCCTCGTCCCGGCTTCGTCCAAGTTCCGTAAGCGCCCTGTACCAGGCGGCGTAGGCGGGCGCGAATTGAAAATTGAATGCAAACAGGCTTTTGCCAAGGTCGGGAAGCGCCGGGGCGAGTTCCCAAAAGATCGCCTTGGAACCGCGCTCGAAATCAAGCCAGAACGGCATTCCATATTTCGCAATGAGCGCTTTCCGGCTTCGCGCCATGGCAAGATGGAAGATAAGCGTTTTCATGCGCGCTTCCCCGTCTTTCTGACTGCTTTCACCAGTTCGTACCACAACGTCGAGGCGAGTGCCATGCCCAGCACAACCAAAAGCTGCCCGCCGGACAGCGGCGCGAGCTTGAGCACGTTGGCGAGCGGCGTGTACAGGATGACCGCGAGCCCCGCCAGCGTCCCGATATTTGTCAGCCACATCACCCTGTCCAGCGCCAGGCGATGGATGGAATGCGCGAGGAAATCATGGTCGGAGCTGTTCACCTGCACCAACAAGAGGTTTGAAAGCATCAGGATACCCAGCCCCATCGCGCGCGCCGTCGGCGCGTTGGCGGGATTGCCCGAAAGCACCCGGAAGTACGTGCCGAAGGCCGCCGCGAAGATCATGAGCCCCTGCAGCACGCTTTTGACGAGGCCGCCCCGTGTGAGCATCCGCTCTTTCGGATCGCGCGGCGGGCGGTCCACGATGTCCTCCTCCGCCGGCTGGCGCTCCAGTACAATGGAGCATGTCGGGTCGATGATGAGCTCCAGGAGCACCACGTGCAGCGGCAGCAAAAACAGGCTCGCCGGGGCGATGCCCAGCATCGGCGCCAGCAGCGACGACAGGGCGATCGGGATGTGGATCGTGAACACGTAGCCGACGGCCTTGCGGATGTTGTCGTAGATGCGGCGGCCGTCCTTGATCGTATCGACGATGGTCCCGAAGTTGTCGTCCATCAGGATGAGGTCGGCGGCCTCGCGGCTGACCTCGCTGCCGCGCTTGCCCATCGCGATGCCGATGTCGGCGTACTTGAGTGCGGGCGCGTCGTTGACGCCGTCGCCGGTCATGGCCACGATCTCGCCGTTGTCCTTGAACGCCTTCACGATGCGCATCTTGTGCTCCGGGATCACGCGGCTGAAGATGCTGACGGTTTTGACCTTCTCGCGGAGTTCTTCGTCCGTCATCTTTTCCAGCGCGTCCGCCGTGATGATGTTGTCCACATCCTTCATGCCGATTTTGCGCGCGATGGACGCTGCGGTGATGCCGTTATCGCCGGTAATCATCACGACGCGGACGCCCGCCCGGTTGCAAAGCGCGATATCCCGCGCGACGCCCTCGCGCGGCGGGTCGGCAAGGCCGACGAGCCCAAGGAACTCCAGCTTGCAATCAGTGAACTGTGCGGGGATCTCCCGTTCATTCGCAAGCTTCATCCGGCCCACCGCGATCACGCGCAGACCTTCCTTGCCCATCCTGATTAGCTCGTGCCCGGCGGTTTCGCGTTCCTCCGCCGTCATGCCGCACAGCGGCAGCAGGCGCTCCGGGGAGCCCTTCGCGGCCACCAGCAGTTCGCCGTTCCTGCGCCACACGTGGCCCATCATTTTCAGCTCATTGGTGAAGGCGTATTCGCTCACCAGCTCGCCCGAAAACAGGTGCCCCTTTGAGATGCCCATGTCGTCGCAATGGCGCAGCATGGCCTTTTCCATCGGGTCGTAGGCGTCCGTCTCGCAGCCCAGGCCCATCGTCTCGCACAGCGCGTGGCCGTCGCCCTTGGGCGACCAGGTTTCCTGCACGGTCATCTGGTTCATGGTGATGGTGCCCGTCTTGTCCACGCACAGCACGCTGACCGCGCCCAGCGTCTCGACGGAGGGCAGTTTTCGAACCAGCGAGTTTTGCTTCGCCAGCCGCCACGCGCCCATCGACAGGAACACCGTCAGGATGACGGGAAACTCCTCGGGGATCATCGCCATCGCCAGCGTGATGCCGGAGAGCACGCTTTCGATCAGCCTCGCGCCCGGCATGTGATCGGGTATATTGAAATAAGTCACCGCGCCGACCAGCGCGAACAGCACCGCCGCGATCCCGGCGCACGTTTTGACCAGCTGTCCCGTCTGTTTTTGGAGCGGCGTAGCTTCCTCGGGTGCGGAGGCGACGTTCATGCCGATCTTACCGTACTCGGTGGAGGCGCCGATCCGATCCACTTGCACCGCCGCCGTGCCTTGGATGACCAGCGTTCCCGCGTAACAGTAGTCCTTGCGCCAATAATCGGCGCAAGGCTCCACTATGTCCAGCGCGCCCTTCCACACACCCTCGGCTTCGCCCGTCAGAGAACTCTCATCCACACACAGGTCGTTGCATTTCAAGATCATGCCGTCGGCGGGGATTTTTACACCTTCGTACAAAAGCATGACATCCCCCGGCACCAGGTCGATGCTGGCGATTTCCCGCTCCACGCCGTCGCGGATCACCTTCACATGCGGCGCGGACAGATCCTTGAGCGCGCTCAGCGTCCGGTCGGTCTTCCATTCCTGGATGACGTCAATGGAGATGACGCCCAAGACGAAGACCAGCATGATCGCGCCGTCGCGGGGTTCGCCCAGTATGAAGTAGATCACCGCCGCCACGAGCAGCAAAAGAAACATCGGCTCCGCGACGATGTGCAACACCTTGCTTATGAAGCTTGTTTTCTTTTGTGGAGTCAGCTCGTTGCGTCCGTACTCGATCTGCAGCTTTCGGGCCTGCTCACTTGTCAGGCCGCTTCCGGAAATCCTTGTGTTTGTCATAGAGAACATCCTCCTGCCGCGTGGGCATCAGTTGCTCTATGGCACTACAACCAGCATTGTTCCAGAAATGTGGATATAAAAACACATTTGCGGAACAACCACTGTCCCGCAAATGTGCCGTAAAGCGCATCTGCTGCCGCCTGGGCGGCCCAGCCCCACGAACCCCCGAAACACGGTGGTTCATCGCCTGCTCAGTTTGTACTGTTGATCGCGCATTCTCTCGGTCGGGAGGGAATGGTTTGCAGTGCAAAGAGACAATTTTACTATAGCAGACGAAGAACCGGTTGTCAAGTCTTTTTTGTCGCAAAACGACAGTGGGGATTGAAAGTATTAATGCCGCACCAAGCCGGCGAGACCGAGCACTCTTGGGGTACATAGTTCAGCAGGCGATGGTAGCCCAGCTTTCTTCTTTGGGTAATTGGATTGACTACACTAAACCGTACAGAAAAGATGAGGTCATGGTATACTTCCAAGGGAATGAAGGAAGGAGAAAACCATAACGGAACGACGAGACCGGCGGACCTATAGCGAGGAGCAGAAGAAGCAACCGGTCGAGCTGGTCAATCACGGCAAGCCCCGAAGCGAGATCATCCGGGAATACGCTCTCAGCGAGTTCGACAACGCCCTGATCGACGAATTGCTTGAGAGCTTCGATCAACCGCTCCTCGAGCATGAAGGGCCGCCCCTACGACAACGCGGTGGCCGAATCGACGTTCAAGAGGATCAAGGCTGAATTCGTCTCCTGCCGCCGCCTTGGCATACTCGATCAGTTTCGGTTGGAACTGGCTGACTACGTGCATTGGTTCAACAACATCCGCCTGCACGGCACGCTGGGCTGCCTGTCACCGGCGGAGTTCAAGAAAACCTACACCTTATAAAATCTGTCCGATTTGGGGTTGACAATCCAAAGCTGAAACGCGAAGAGGATCGACAACACGACCTGTATATGTTCTTTCATCACGGTTGACATCCGGCATTACATGACCGCCCCATTCAGGCTCCTCTGGAAGCTGATCCGAGGCGATAAAGAAGGGATGAGTCCCACCTATTTCTGGAAGCCCGCCTCGCCGGATTCCAAATTCATCCCCCGAACCGCCGCCTCAATGGCCGCTACATCCACCTTATACCCGCGCTTTTCCAGCTCATCCGCCACATACCGCAGCTTCTCCGGCCCCTTGCTCGCGCCGTACAGTTGCTCCGCCGCGCGCACCAGCACATCCGTGACTGCGCCGAGCAGCGCCTGTTGCTGCGCCGTGGTACGCGCCCTGATCCATGGGATGACCACTGCGGTGATCACCGTCGCGATCAGCGCAATGACCGCCTGCAACAGCGGGGTAAAATCAATCGTCGTCATGTCGTCGGGTCTCCTTTACATCTTGTCTCAGTTCTTCTAGTCGGGAAAATAATGTCGTGGTGTCCCGCTCCAACAGCGCCGTGCGCTCCATGATCGAGTTGTGCTTGTCCATCTTCTGTTCCAGCGCCTCGATCCGATAGTTCGACAGCCGATTCGCCGTCAGGATGCCGATGATCGACCCGATCAGCGTGCCTGTCAGCGACAGCACCGATATGGTAAGCTCGGTGTTCATGGCGCACCCCTCCTGCGTTGCTGACCACCGGGGACGATGGGCGGCGCGGGCGCGACATAGATATCCGGGATCACGCGCAGCACGCACAACCAACCCCGACCTCGGACATACCGGTTCTTCGAATAGGTCTTGAGCGATTTGATCGTGGGGCCCACCCCGCTGCCATGCCCGATGATCTGCCCATCGCCCACGTACATCTCCACATGCCCGCACTGGCGGGGACGGGCCGGGTCGCTTCCCTTATAGAAGATCAGGTCGCCCGGTAGCAGGCGTTCCGCAGGGGGATACGCGCCGCCGAGGTTTCGCACATCGGCGACATTTGTCAAGCGTTTGTTGGTGATCTGCACGGCGGTGTTCAGGCCGATGTCCTGTTCCAATACCTTGAGATAGCACCAGCGGACAAAACTGGAGCAATCGCTCCAACCGCCGCCCACCTCCGTTCGTTTACTGCCTTGGGTATAGTGGTTTTTCTTTTCTCGCGAGCGGGCGATGGCGACCACCGCCGCACGCTGTCCCTGTTGGGTCATGTTCGTTCTCCTTTCGCCACGGCGCGCCGGTCGGCGCGCGGCGCATGGTTTTGTTACGGCGAGGTGGTTTCTCCACCATCACTCGCCAAAAACAGAAAAGCCGCCCGCGCCGGGCGACCCTGCGATGCCTTCAGCATTCCACATACTTTGGCGCGCATCACGTTGTATTCGGGTGGAATCTTGATGTGGATCAGCGACCGATTTTGCAGCGTCCACAGCCATTTCCGTTTAAGAAACAGCACCGAGCCGATCTCCCTCCACGTTGCGCGGCGCAGATATCGCATCTCCAGTATCCCACGATACCGCTCATTTGGCACCGCCGCAATCGACCGGTCGATTATTCCTTTCAGCTCTATCAGTAGCGCCGATTGTTCTTGAATCGCCTGAATCTCTGCTTCCAGCATCGCCACGCTGTTGCAATGCGCATACGCATCGTCGCTTTTACGGCTTCCACGCCGCTCCGTCCAGCGTTCCGCCCTCGCCCACAGCCGGAGAATGCGCTCCCGGTTGTGTTCCTCAATGACGTCGATCAGTCGGGCGTCTTGCAGGTACTGCCTTGTGTTCATGGTCATTCTCCTTTCCTTCGTGGCAAGGGCAGATGCGCGTGAGAAGAAGCGCCCCTGTGCCGGATCGACCTCGATCCCGAAACGGGAACACCCGTTCTCATTCGTCTGCCAATATCGCCCTATATAATTGCGCAGCCACCTCGCCCATTCCCCGTCCAGGTTGTGCCTGCCGCCCACATGCTGCATGAATAATGGCAAGGGCTGGTGAGAACCGGCCCTTGCCATGCCATTTAGTATAGTCGCTCTATGCGATCGAACGTATACGGGCTTCTATGAATCCAAATCCCAGCGTCCTTCTTTCATTAATAGCCATCTATCTCGCGAACTCCATCCAAGCTCCCCTTCGTAGAACGCGAGTCTTCTTTTGAGGCTGATTACCACGGCGAATCCCACAAACACAATCCGTTCCAACGCAGCGCCGACATTCATGACTCGTTTGTCCAAGCTACGGTCATCCGCAATGACGTAACACTCATCGCCCATCCCGCGGGACTCCAGATAAGTGAGAACATCACGGCTCGTGGTTACTGGCGGTTCGAATGCCTGACAGTATCTTTCGTCAAAGTAGCGATCCATTTTCATGATCATACTTTGACGCTTGTCGGCCTTCGACATCTCGTACTTAATTCTCTCACGCTTTCTCCCGATGAAGAAAGTATCAACAAATTGTCCCTCTATCCTTTCGCCGATTCCCATGATAATCCACCTCCTGAGGAATGGCCTGAAACACTTGCTAAATGTGGGGATTCCCAACCGTAAAATCATTCCACAAAATCATCAGGAATCCGAATTGGCTTTTCGAGAAGTAATAGTGGTCATGGTTGGTTGCCATATGGGGCGTTCGCCTTACTTTATTCTCCACCCCGGGATGATAATGCGGATAAGGCTTTTTGCCATGTGGAGGATCCAATCTAGGCGGCCTCCCCCCGCCCGCTCGTCGCGCCGCCTCCTCTGCGGCCTTCCTGCTTGGGAAAAAGTACCTGCGCGCGATTCTCTCAAATTCTCCACGAGACAGCCGCTTAAGGTACATAGGCCGCTCCAGCTCTTCCAGGACCTCCCTGATAGAGGGCATAGGCTCCGCATCCGAGAAAATGGCCAATGGAATGGGCGGCATCGAGGGCAGCGCCGGTATCGCCGGTATCGATATCCCCTGCGGGAGCGTCGGCAGCGGTATCCCTTGCGGGAGGGTTGGGAACGGCATACTCGGCGGTGGGAGAATTGCCTCCGTTAATCCGAAGACAGCATATTGCCCATCCGGGTCAGTAGCCGAAACCGGATTGTTCACACAATACGCAAATACGCTGTGCCCCAGAAGCTCTCCTTCTTCGCCGACCTGGCTGTCGGCGTTGATAAACCTGCCCCACTCGGGATTGTAGTACCTCGTCCTCAGGTAATACAGCCCGGTCTCCCCGTCCCAGATATACCCCCTATAACGGAACGGGTTCAACCTGCCCAGCGTGTCTTTCAGGACACCCGTCATACCAGTCGGCCTGCCCCAAGCGTCGTAGGTGTATTCTACCATGTTTCCATACTCGTTGCAAATGCTCACGATATCGCCCTGCAAATTGTGAATGTAGGTGTACGTCGTCCCGTTGTACTCCACCATCGCCGGGCGGCTGTCCTTGTCGTAGAAGAAGTGCAGCTGCTCAGGATCGCCTTGCTGTACGCCGCCAACAGTCGTCGTATTCTTCAGGTGCATCAGCAGTTTGCCGTGCAGCGTGTAGTCGGTGGTCGTGACGGTTGCGCCCTCGGTCACTTTCTTTTGCACCCGCAGCCCGTTCGCGTCGTAGGCGAACTCCACCTGCTTCGCGGCATGCTGCATCCGCTGGAGCTGCCGTCCGGCCTGCCAGGTGAAGGCCCATCCGTCGTAGCTGAGCGGGTTGCCAATCGCGTCGTAGGTGATGGATTTGCCGCCGTAAGAGGAGAGCTTGTCTCTCCAGGTGGCGTCGTAGGCGTAGGGGATCGTCTCCAACAGCGCGCCGGAGGAACCGCCCGGCAGCCGCGCATACTTCCGCTTCCCGGTGATGTTCCCGCCGCAGTCGTAATCGTATTCCCAGATCGCGTCTTCGCGCGGGTCGCTTACGTAGTTCAGCTGCCCAATCGCATCGTAGCCGTATTCGGTCGGGTCCGTTACCCCGCTGCGCGTCTCCGACGTGATGTTACCCCGCTCGTCGTAGGTGTAGGAGAAGTCCATCGCGTCATACAAGTGGCTCTGTGAAATCTGGCTCACCAAGGCCGTAGACGCCCCGCTCCCGTACAGCGCGGTGTCGCCCGGCAGGTAGGCGTAGTTGGTCTCATACGCCATGCCGTTGGTCGCTGTGCGCTTCTGAACGCGGCCCAGCTTGTCGTAGGTATACGCCACCTTCCGCGTTCCATCTCCGTACTTCACTTCGGTCGTGCGGTTGTCGTTGTCGTAGCTGTAGCTGCTGCTGCGCAGCACACTTTCCGCGCCCATCCGCTCGGTGAACCGGCTCAGGTTGTTGAATTTGTCATACGTCAGCTTGGTACGGTAGATCGGCGCGCCGTTTTCGTAGTTGTGCGTCTCGCTCGGGCGCTGCGCCTGGTCGTACTCGGTCCAGTGCGTGCGGCCCAGGCGGTCGTCATGAACGCGCGCCACCTGGCCGTTCGCGCCGTATTCGTAGCGGTAGCGCTGGTCGGGATCGCTGCCGTAGCGCACTTCCGTCAGCCGGTCGAAGGCGTCGTGTGCGTAGTGCACCGCCTGCCCGTTGCCGTAGTTCGCCTGCTTGAGCAGCCGCGACCGGTCGTCTCCGTACACGTTCGTGGACAGGGTCTGCGCGCCCACCTTCACCTGTGTCTGGTTGCCCAGATCGTCGTATTCAAAGGCATAGGTTACCTGTCCCGCCGGCAGCAGTTCCCCTTCCGCGCCTTCGGTAAACGCCGTGTTGTGGCTCACCGTGTTCAGCCGGTCGTCTGTGTAGGTATACTCGTTCCGGTACAGCTTCCGATGGTCGGTGCTGCCCTCGATCTCGCCCACCTGCGTCTCCACGCTGGTCAGACGCTTTGATGCGTCGTAGCCATAATAGGTTGTTGTCCAAGTAGGATCAGTCGTCGATTGCACCGTGCCCGCGTCCGGGTCAATCACTTGGCTTGCGTATTCCCCCCGCGCGTCCTGCACCTGCTCGAGGTAGTTGCCGCTGTGCTGGTAGCTGCGCCGGGCGTTGATCGTCGTGTTCGCCGCCCCCACCTTGCCCGCTTCCGCCAGCTTCTCTTCCTTCACATTGCCGTATTCATCGTACTTGTACGCCCTGTGCACCTTCATCGGCGTCGTGTGCGACTCCAATAAGTGCTTTTTCTGATCCGTCGCGTCGCCGTACGTCATCGTGTGCTTGACGGTCTCCGGACGTCCCGGCTGCCGATACGAGGTCATGTTGTTGTGACCGTCGTAGGTCATGCCCGACTTTTGCAGCGCCAAGTCCTGCACGGCGGTTACGTTCTTTTTCCCATCGGCATCGTACGTGAAGGTCTGCCCGTACGCCTCCCGGTGCAGGAAGATGTTTGTGAAGTTCGCCTTGTTGATGTTCTTCATGTACACCACGCTGATGCGCACCTTGGTATAGTTGTTTGGCGCGATGCACATCCCGCGCATGTACTGCCAGCCCACCCACGCGAAGTTGAACGGGATGAACATCCTGCGCAGGGGTTATGAGGAATCGGGCTTCAATCCCGCCACGCTGGGCTGAACATGCCGTTTCTGTCCTGCTGGAAATGAACGCCCGGTCGAGGAGAGCACTACAGCCGCAAATACTCCACACCCCACGGAAAAATGGGGCCGACGATGGCGGACGAAGTTGTGCGCCACCTTTTCGGCAAGGCGGTGCGGCAACTGTGGTCGGAAATGGTTGGTGGTAAACGATCACACCATTACTGTCGCCCCGTTTTTGAACTGGAAGATCATCGACCCATTCCTGCCGACCGCCACCTTGTCGACGACCGCCAGCCAAAGCTTCTCGTCAAACTCCGTGATTGCAAGCTCTCGATTCTGGATGTCGCGGATGAAGCCTTCGAGGATTTTGCCCTTGCCAAGGCGTTCGCGCTTCCGCGCTTCCAGTTCCTCCGCGCGCTGCGATGCTTGTCGGTGGCGCTCAAGGTAGCCGCCGTTGCGCTCGCTCCACTCGCTCTGGCTCACGGCGGTTCGGGCGTTCTCGTAAATCGCTTTTCTGGACAGCTCCGAGCATACTATAAAAACAGCCCATCTCTCCTCCGCGCGGGACGCTTCCGACCCGCAGTGGCGGAAATGGGCTTAACTGAGCGTAAAACGGCGAGCGTTCCCTCCCGGGCATTTGGCCGAGCGCGATCACCTCAGTGCAATTCGAGAATATTGTCCCGGGTGATGGAAACGTAGACCTCGTCCCCGTCATTGAACAGCATGGAAGTGTCAAACAAGATATCAACATCGATGCTCATCCCGTCGCAGTTCAGGCTGTATCGAATTATGTTCCCGTGGGGAAGATTGGTCACGATTCTGCCCTTCAGCATAACCGCGCCGGGCTTCTCCACGGGCTTATGCGAAAGCTCCACCATCTCAGGACGAATGGCAATGTCCTTACTCTCGAACTTCATGCCGGTTTTCGCGCCAAACTTCTCGCCGTCCAAGATGTTGTAATGACCGATAAAGGTGGCGGCAAAGCATGTACGGGGATGCACGTAGAGATCCACGGGATCACCCGACTGCTCGATCATGCCCATATTGAACAGGTGTATGCGATCCGACATGACCATTGCCTCATCCTGATCATGGGTAACGAATAGAGTGGTTATCCCCAATTCTTTTTGAATTCGGCGAATCTCCACCTGCAAATTGCGGCGGAGCAGCGCGTCGATTGCGGAGAGCGGTTCATCCAAAAGGAGTACCTTAGGCTCTGTGACCAACGCGCGAGCCAGAGCGACGCGCTGCTGCTGACCGCCAGAGAGCTGGTTAGGGTATTGATCGATCTTTTCGGACAGACCGACGATCTCCAGCATATCCTTTACGCGCTTCTCGATTTCTGCTTTAGGTTTTTTTTGAATCTTCAGGCCAAAGGCAACGTTCTGGCGAACATTGAGGTTCGGGAAGAGGCTGTACTGCTGAAAAACCATACCGACGCCGCGCTTTTTCGGCTCTAGATTCGTAATATCCTTGTCGTCCAGTAAAACCTTTCCGTCCGTTACCTGTTCCAAGCCGGACAGGCAACGCAGGAGCGTCGATTTGCCGCAGCCAGAAGGCCCCAGAAAGGTAACAAGTTGTCCCTGTTCAATATTCAGGGTGATATCCTTGAGCACGTGGTTGTCGCCAAAGTACTTGTTGACGTGATCAAAATGAATGTATGCCATACTTACTTCTTACCTTTCGATCTTCTGTCGCGTTGAATAGTGCTTCTGCCCTGCACAGCATAAGAGACGAGCGAAATGACCAACATGAAGCTGAACATGATGATCACAAGGGCGCTCGTCTTCGGGCCGGGCCATCCCTTTTGAGAGTTGTACAGCACGTGCTGAACCGTGGTGTAACGCGTACCGGCAATGATCTTGATGACCGCGTAATCCGTAAACACGGAGCCTAAGGCCATCAACGCAGATACCAGTATACCCGAGAGCATATTGGGCACGATTATGCGAAAGAATGTATACAGGCCGTTGGCGCCCAGAAGCTCCGCGGCCTCCAGAAGCTGACGGACATTGATCGCATAGAGATTGTTTCGTATCCCCCGATAGATAAAGGGCAGTATCACCACGCAGTAAACGCAGACCAGCATCACCATGCGATTGGAAAAAATCGTTCCCTTGCCCGCGTACAAGGACAAAACCGATATAGCCAGCACAACGCCGCGCAGTGTGTAAGGGATCATGGAAATACCCTGAATAACCGAGTCGAGCTTGGGGCAGTGCAGTATGGCCACATACAGTGCCATAATCACCACTACGCCGGAAATGAATATAGGAATGCCACTGATAATCAAGCTTCGGTTCATGGACTCCCAGAATTCCGGAGTCTCAAACAACAGTTCCCGCCAGTAGTCAAGGTTGGGAAAACCACTGGGGATCAGCTCCAGCCAGCTTACCGTGAGCGAATACATAAGCGTCGCCGCGATCGGCAGTAGCAGAACGAAGGTCAAAACAATCAGAACAAGCTTGTGGCCTATAATGCTCTTCTTCACTTCTGCAGGCCTCCCTTAACGCAACGCTTCTTCAAAATGTTCGTAATCAGCATCACGAGCAGGATGATCAGAATCATCGTGATGGAAAGGGCGGAGCCCAATTCCGTCTTCTGTTTGGAATCGCCTGAAAACATGGACGCTATCTTTATGGGGAGCATGGTTGCGTTCGCGCCCATAATCATATACACCGTTGTATAAGTGGTAATGGAATCCGCAAACATCATACTGGTGGTACCCAGAAGAGAGGGGAGCAGATTCGGTATGCCGACCTTCCACCAGAACTGCGCGCTATTCGCGCCCATCAGCGTCGCGGATTCTTTCCACTCCTTGCGGATGGTTTCAAATCCCGGGATCAGCAGCAGCGTGCCCAGGGGAATTGCAAACCAGATGAACATGGGGATCATGCCCTCACTGCTGTAGAGCTTGTACTGGGTAATAAACTCAATGCCCAGATGTTTCGCCGCCAGCATAATGAAGCCCGTGTTTCCGAACATCAACATGAACGAAAAAGCGAGAGGAAAGCCCGCAAAGTTCTGCGTCATGTTCAGTATGGGCATAAACCATCTGCGCGCGGAGAAGCCGATGGAGGTAACCGCCAGCGCCGCGAAAAAGCAGATCACCATACCGATGGCGGTGCTGAGCAAAGCAACCTTCACGCTGTTCCAGGTGGCAATGTAATATGCCGGCTTCGTAGCGATGGTAGCATAATTCTGAAATGTGAATGCACCTGAGGCGGGATCCAGAAAGCTCTCGACGACCATATTGGCGAGCGGTATCATCAGGAATGCGATCACCAATATAAAAAAGGGCAATGCGGGTACCCAATGCACCAAGTTTTTCAGTTTGTGCTTCATGTATCGAACCTCAATTTCTATTGCGAAGTCAACCACTCTTTCAGCCGGCTCTATGTAGCAATCAGTCTTGAACGGCCCATTGCCCGCTATCAGTATCAACGATCAGAAGCCTTTGGGCTGACGCTTACGGCTTCCGATGGAGGGGCAGCCAACTTTCCAGGTAATTACAATCGAGACGGCAATAACCACCCGTGTTTCCATAAGACGGAATCCCTGCGGTCGCGGGCCGTATCGACGCTCTGTGGCAGGAGGGAAGGCATTCCCTCCTGCCGCGAATGATTCACCGATCAAGTATTAGCCGATATAGGGAACAACTTCCTCTTCCCACAGCGTGGATATCTGCGCGCAGGCGGCAGCCAGGGCAGCCGCGCTCTCGGGCGCGGTGGTGTTCTGATACCACTCATTGCCAAGAACCGGAGCGTCCGTGGGGATTTCGATGTCGGTGCGGATGGGGCGGGCGCCGCCGTACGCACGGTCGATCTGGCCTTCCTCGCTCAACATGTACTCAAGCGTCAGCGCGGCAGCTTCCGGGTGGGGCGCCCACTTGTTGAGAATCAGCGCATAGCCGGTGGTGATGGCGCCGTCTTGCGGGATCACGGTGGTCAGATGCAGACCATCCTGTGCCTTGGCGTTCAGCTGGGCGGCCCAGTCGGTGCCGTTGAAGTCAAAACGGCCGCAGTGGCACACGACTTCGCCGGATTCCATGTCGGCCATCTGTCCGTCCAGAGGAGTAATGCGGCCGGCTTTAGCCAGCTCCACGAAGTAATCGATGCCGGGTTGCACATTGTCAAATCCGCCGCCCATGGCGATGGCGCAGGCCAGGATGTTCGCCTGAGAGGAAGCGCCGCCGATGACATTGCCCATCGCGACGACCAGGTCGGAATCTTTCAGCTCCGCCCAGGTGGTGGGAATCTCGCCGTCATACTGCGCGTCGTTGATGATGAAGCAGGTGGTACCAGTATAGGTTACGGTCCAGTTGCCTTCGGGATCTTTGGCCCAGTCAGGGATCGAATCCCAGCAGGAGACCTTGTAGGGCTGCAGGCAGTCCTCCGCCATGGCGGTCTCGGTGAAAGCAAAGCCGACGTCGCCGATATCCTTGGTGGGGTCGTCCTTCTCCGCCACGAAAATTGCGATCTCTTCGCCGGAGCTCATGTCAACATCGCCGTGATCGAGACCGTAGGTCTCTTTGATGCCTTCCCAGCTGTAATCCCAATGGGTCCACTCGTTGGGCATGCCGACGGATTGCACTTCTCCCTGAGCCTTGGCGGCGGCGATGATCTCATCGAGCGTCAGCGTGCGCAGATCCACCGCTTCTTCGGCGAAGGCGACAGACAGCGTTGCAATCGTCATGAGGCATGCAAGTGCGATGGCGAGGATCTTCTTCATTGTTTGTACTTCCTTTCTTTCCCTTGGTATTCTATCAACAAAACAGCTTGCCACGCAGAATCGTTCACGGCTTTCCTCCGCAAGCGGCGGACGCGTCTCGAGCCGGCGTGCGCGCTGTTAAGTTCCGTAGATTATCGCTTTAGCAGGCTGACGCCTTCCCATTCCGCGCCGGGCTGTACGCCGATAATAGCCGCTATGGTGGGTGCAATATCCTTGATGTTTATGCCGTCCACCGCGCCGGGTGCCAGCTTCGCGCTGTGAAACACGATGGGTATGGTCATATCCTCCGGGATATCGTCGCCGTGATTTCGGCCGTGTCCGCCGTGGTCGGCCGTAACGATCACACTGTATGCCTCCGGCAGCATATGGCAAATGTGATCGATGCACTCCGAGGCGGTCTTGACCGCGTTTAAATACTCCGGGGACATCCATCCGTATTTATGGCCGATTTCATCGGTCTCGCCCAGATACAGAAAGACAAAATCCGGCGCAAGCTCGCGGATGTGCTCCTCGGCCGCTCGGGTTGCACGCCAGTCCAGTTGCTTTTCCTTGTAATAATGCCAGGACATATACCAGCTGTAGCTCAGATGATTACGGGGTGTGCAAAGATCCCGAAGTCCTTCCCACATATAGAAGAAAGCCGTCGTCTTGCCTGCTTTGGCCAGGACCTCCACCAGACCGTCTATGGGGTGGTTCTGCTTCACAAAATCGTTTGAGTAAACGCCGTGCCGCTCGGGATCCACGCTGTGAAACATGGACATATGGCAGGGCAGCGTTACGGGCGGATACGTGGTGGCACTGTTCAGGCAGTGCGTTCCCGAACGATAAAACGCCTCAAAATCGGGGTTTCCGCAGGCCGGAATGCTGTCAGGGCGCATACCGTCCACCAATATCAGCAAAACTTTATCCGACATGGGCAATCATTTCCTCCTTGTCATCCCGCAGCGCGATCCGCACGGGCTTTCTTTCGCGGTAAATCGTGTACGCGTCATATCCGCAAGCCGACAATAATGCAACAGCCTGATCAAAGCCTTCGCCCAGCAAAGACGCGGTGTGCGCGTCACTGCCGATGGTGACATACTTACCGCCCAGTTCCCGAAAGCGTTTCACCGCCCACTTTTCCGGGCCTACGCGTTTCTGCCAATCGTAGGTACCCCGGGTGTTGATTTCCAGGGCAATCTGTCTGTGCGCGGTCTCCTCCAATATGGGTTCTATCAGATCGCGGTATTGAAGCACGCTCGCCTCTCTTACCTTGCCCCGCAATACGCGCAGCGGGTAATCCAAGTGTGCCAGACTGTCAAAACCGCCCATGCGCGCCAGATCCAGCATGGATGCAAAATACTGGCGGAACATCGCATCCACTTCCTCCTCAGAAGCATAAGGCAGTTTATAAATGTCCGCGCCGTCCGGCAGAAAGTGTATGGAGCCGATGACAAAATCAAACTCCCGCTTCCGCAAAAACGCCTCGGTCTCCACGGGCATATCGATGGGGTTCCCCACCTCAATGCCGTACAACAACTCCGAAATACCGAAACCGCGCTTCATCAGCGCTTCGTACTCGCTCCGCCTTTGCGCCTCGTTGTTCAGATAGCTGCTGATGCCCTCCGGACCGAGCGTCATATCGCAATGATCCGTCGTGGCCACAATGTCCACGCGGCGGGACGCCGCGCCGGAACAGATCTCCGTCAGCGTAGGCTTTCCATCAAAGGAGTAGCAGCTGTGGCAGTGCAAATCGCAGGCCATATTATCTCCAAATCATCAAAAAATAGGATTATACGGTCAAAACATTGTCATTCATATTATAGACATAGCGCAGGACTCTGTCAATGCTTTTTTCTGCATTCTACCACATTTCTGAATTTTGTTTCCCAATCTCGGCAAATTTCAGAGAGTCGCTTGCAATCAAACGCCGATTATGTTATACTTTTCCGGATTAAGGCTGGCTTATTTCTCTGAATCCAATATGGGGAATGAATGAGGAGACATGTATGAAGGTTGACCGTCATTGGCAAATGAAACAATATCTTTTGGAAAGAAAGGCAGTCACAAACAAAGAACTGTGCGATAATTTTAATATTTCCATTGAGACGGTGCGACGGGATTTGACAACTCTGGAGGAAGAAGGCGTCCTTCGGCGCGTTTATGGCGGCGCCGTCCTGGCAGATGATAATATTATGCCCGAGTTGATGCAGCCATGGGCCACACGTTATCAGCAGAATCAGGCAGAGAAGGCCGCAATCGCTCAGGAAGTGTTGAAGTATATTCCCAACAACGCCACCATCGCCTTGGATTCGGGCACAACCATCTTCAGTATTGCCCAGTTATTAAAGCAACGCAGCAATCTGACCATCATTACCAACTGCATGCGTTCCGCGCTTGAAATCAGTCTGAACTCCACACACAATATCTATTGCGTCGGCGGGCTTTTGAAAAAGGATGAGGTCATCACGACCGGATTCTTCGCCGTGGACTTTTTAAACTATTTTTCCCGCATCGATCTGGCGATTATCGGCGCGGATGGTTTGGACACCGACAAAGGCGTCACAGACTTCAGCGTGGAAATGGGAATGCTCAAGCGCATCATGGTGGAGAAGGCTGATAAAGTCATCCTCGCAACCGACAACAGTAAGTTTGCCAGCAACGCCCTGTACAAGTCGTGCAGCATCGAGGACATCGATATCGTAATCACCGACGCCGGCACATCCGCGGAGAATGTGAAAGCGCTGCGCCACAGGGGCATAGAAGTGATGCAAGTGCATCCGTAGGACGTCGTGCCCGTGCAGAAAGCCCTTTCAAGCGAAGCCTCGTCGGATCATTCCATCCGTTCGGCATCAAGGAACCGGAGCAATTCACGCATACCGGTTCCTTTTTTTGCACTCACCTCGAATATGGGATCAGCGCCCGCCAGCGCTAGAAGTTCCCGCGCCCGAGCACATTGCTGCGCGGTGGCCAGACCCACTTTCGTCACAACGCCCGCCACCGGCAGGGAAAAAGCGCATGCCTGTCCGAGCGAAAACATATAGCGGCTCTGATCCGCCGCCAATACAAACAACACCTGTTCCACTTCAACCGACGCGACGAGAGCGCTCGCAAAAGGGAGCGGTGCTCCAGATATCCGCCCGGGGTATCGTCGATAGATCCGCTTCTCATTGTAGTGGGTATGGTATCGGCTGTTCATCATCCGTCATCCTGCGATAGCCGTAGATTCCGTTGTACTCCGCGTAGGGATAGCCGATCCTGTGCAGCTGTTCCCCGCGCTCCAGTTCACGCGCTCTTTTCGCGTCTCGTCCATTTGTAATAGGAGGAGCGGTTCAGGTTCACAAGCTCGCATAATGCCGCGACCGCGTACCCTTCCTCCCGGGCTTGCTCGAAAACGGCGATATACAGCGCCTCCTGCCTCACTCCGTTCAGCCTCGCCTCCTTTCGACCTCCCGCAGTTTGTTAGCAGCGCTATCTCCATATCCTTTCGCTTGTTCGTCGCCTGCAACAGCCGGTTCTCTGCGCGCAGGGGTTCGATTTCCGTCATCTCCTCCAGCTTTTTGTGCTTACCCCGCTTGTCGGCAAGACCGGAAACCCCAGAATGTTCATACTTGTTTACCCAACTGTAAACCTGCTGGTAGGATACCTGATACCGCTCAATCGCCGCGCCGTAGTTCTTCCCCTGTTCGATGCAGTAGGTAACGATCTCGATCCGTTCCTCCAGTGTCGTCGCGCGTCCCTTGGTCATGTAGATCTCACCCCCACTGTTCGGGCGTTTGAATCCCTTTTGACCATTATACCGCTTGACCCATTTCGATACCATACACGGGCTGCTGATCGAACATTTCTTGCACAATCCAAGCAGCGAGGTATGTCCCGATAGGTATTCCTGGGCGACCCGCACCTTGAGAGCCGGGGTATACCTCCTGTTATGGCTCCGAGGGATCAGTCCCTCGCATCCTCGCGTTTGATATAGAACGATCCACTCTCGGAAAGTTGATTTGCATATTCCATATCTCCGGGCAACCTCTGTGCTGCTGACTTTCCCGAAGGTACTTCTCAACAGCAACGATCTTCCCCTCCCCAGACACCTTCGCCTTTTGCGGCACAACAATGCTCCCCCTTCCGTAGTAGTGGTTTTTGTCTTTCCACTGTCTACTTTGAGGGAGCATATCACCTACCGAGAAGGGCTCTTCAAATCCTATGATTGTATTTCAATCAGCGCTCCTGGAAGTTGATGGAGACATGATAGGCGTCGTAGCGGGCGAAGTAGCGGCGCAGCCGCTCCGGGAGGCCAGAGGCTAGAAAGCGCCCGGCGCCGTGCAGCTCGATCTCGCCCAGCGCGCGGCTGACGGCGGCGCCCCGGTGGATTTCGCAAGGGGCGGGGTCGCCGAAGAATTCGAGGCACATGGAAAGGATCACGTCCTCGGGCAGCATCAGGCGCTCAATCCGTTGGTCAAACACCGTATGCCCCGCCTCGTCCTGAATTGTAACCCGCGTCAAACTCCGCCCGGGATAAAAGCCCATCGGTCAGGTAATCTCCAGGTAGTCCGGATCGGGCAGCGCCGGGAACGGCGCGGTGGGCAGCGTCTGATACCAGTAGGCGACGGAAGCCATGTCGTCCTGCCGCGGCTGATAGCGCCAGTCCTTGTACCATCCCAGATCCTGAATGGTCACCTTGAGGTCATTCTCAAAGCGGATCGGGTCCACCACGTGCCAGCGGTACATCGAAAAGCGCTGCTGCGACTTGTACAGTCCGTCGGGGATCTCCACATGGTACATGCCGCCGTAGAGCGAGTTGTAGGGAATGTATTTGCCGGCCACATCCCAGTCGAACGCGCCCAGGAAGTAGTCCTCGGTGCCGGTGCCGCAGATGGTGGGGTTCTCGTCGCCGTCCATGAAGAACTTGATCTCCCCCTCGCCCCACCACTTGCCTAGGCCGTTCAGCCCCACAGACAATGAGGTGCCGACGTAATGGCCCCGGCCCCTTACGCCTTCGAGGATCGTGAAGTCCTCTTTAAAGGGCACGGGGTTGACGCGGCGGAACTGGGCGTGGAAGTAGGCGGCCTCCTCCGGGATCTCCATCAGGGCGTAGTTGACCTGGTAGTAGACGATGCGCTCCTTGTCCTTGTGGCGGTTCTCCAGCGTGATCTTGGCCTTCGTGCGGAAGGGCATCGACCAGAAGCAGTTGAGCGCGTGGTTGGGGTTGACGCTCACCATCGCGGAATTCAGCTGGTCAAACTTCACGTCGAACCAGTTCTCGCTGTTGTTATACCAGCCGCAGGCGAAAAAGTCCGAGACCGGCGCCTCGACGCTGGGCTGCTCCTGTTCGTCCCAATAGAAGCGGATGATGATGTCGCGGCTGATGTGGCCGGTGAGCCAGATGCTCTGAATGACGCCGGGGCCTTCGATTTCGGCCATGGTGAACACTTCGCCCGGCTGCACCGCGTAGGAAGGCGAGACCTTCCAGCCCCTGCCCAGGTCGCGGGCACACTTTTCGCCGGTGCCGGCGGTGGCCAGCGCACCGGCATTCTTTTCGCCGGTCATGTTTTCCGCGGAAATGCTGCGGGACTTGGCGATAGAGAGTAGCGGCAGCGTAGAAGGGTTGGTGAAGAATCCGTCAAACATGGCAGGTTCCCTCCTTGAAATCACCGGAAATCTTATTGTCCGGTTTCGGTTTTGAGGTTGGGGCGTTCTTGGATGCGGCTGAGAAGGCTCAGGAAGATGGAGCCCTTGCCCATGAAGTGGTAGTCCCCGTAGGCGATGAAGGGGACGAGCAGGTCCTCCTCGGATATGCCAAACTTCTGGCAGAGCGCAAGCTGAAGTTTGACTCCCTCCTCGGTGGCCAGGTCGTACTTTTCCACCGTGTATCCCTCGGGCAGCGCGTACCTGAGCCACTTGGAGACTTCCTTGCAGCTTTCGCAGTATGAGGAGTACAGGTAGATGATATTGCCCGGTTCCTGCTTGCCCTGCTCCTCGGCCGCCTTCTGGACGGCATCGTAGCCGGGGTAGCCGGTCAGGCCGCCCTTCAGGTATGAGACAATCTGGCCGTCCTGCAACCCGTCCGCCAGGAACACCGCCTCGCCGATGAACATGGTGGGCCAGGGCACATCCCCTTGGATGCCCAGCGCCTTCAGGCGCCCGTCGCGCTCGTCCAGAAGACCGGAATTCTCCCTGAGATTGTAAAGGACCAGATCGTAATCGATGCCCTGAAGCAACTGTCCGTAGCGCGCCGCCATCTCGCGCTCCACGGCGCATTCGCCGCAGCCGCGGCCCACCCCGCCCATGCACTTGCCGCAGGGGTCGATCAGGTAGACCTCCAGCCGGGTCTTCTCGGGCTCTGCCGAGGTCAGAAGGCTCAGCGCCATCATCAGCGCAAGCAGTGGCAGCAGGATCTTTTTCATCTCGGCACGCGCTCCACTTGCGCCGGAAGTTTGGGGAAGGTGCCGTGGGGCTCCAACTGATACCAGTAGGCAACGGTGGAGATGTCATCGCAGCGCTCGAACATGGTCCCTTCGCTGGAACCGATCTGCTGGATGGTCACGCGCAGGTTCTTGTCGAAGGCTATCGGGTCGTAGATGTGGAAGCGGTACATGCCGTGCATGCCGGACAAGCTCCCCGCGTACTCCTCCTCATCCATCGGGATGGGCATGCTGGCGAAAGGGTAGCCCATGAACGGCGTCATGAACAGCGCGGGTTCCACCATCCGGTGGCGCTGCCGCAGAAAACGACCGCCGAAGTAATTCTCCAGCCCGCCGTCGCAGATGCTGGGCCAGGCGTCGTCGTCAATGTAGAACTTGACCTCTCCCTCGCCCCACCAGTCCCGCTGCAGCGGCATATAAGCCATGTACATGCCCATGAACTTTCCGCGGCCGGTCACGCCGTCCAGCACCATGTAGTCCATGCCCTTTTCGGCCTGGTTGTCGCGCCGCCACTGGGCGTGGAAGTAGCCAACGTCCTCCGGCAGGAGGTCGAGCAGCGCGTAATGGATGGAGTAATAGAACTTTTCCACCCTCGCGCCCTGGTTTTCCATGGTAACGCGCGCCGCGCGGCGAAAGGGCATTGAGAAGAAGCAGTTGAACCCGCCCGCCGGCGCCACCACGATGGGCAGCGAGTTGATTTGCGTCCTCCGAGCAAAGCCGCAGCAGAAGAAATCCCCCAGCGGGCATTCGACCGACGGTTTTTTTTCATCGTCCCAGTAGATGCGAAGCACAATGTCCCTCAGGGCGTTGGCGCGGGCATGCTCGCACTCCGGCAGCGAGATCCATATGCGCTGAATCACACCGCAGCCACGGATGTCGCCCAGCATGGTGGCGCAGTCCTCCATCAGCGTGATGGACGGCGAGCCCTTGCGGGAGACGCCCAGCTGGCTGGACTCGCGCCCGCCCATGTTCTTTTCACCAGTGATGTTCTCCGGGCTGATGCACCGGGTGCGCACGCTGTTCAAAATCGGCGCGGAGCCCAGCCCGGTTTCCAAATTATGGCCCGGACCGAATTGCATGTTTGCCATAGGCCATCCCCCTTCGCGTAAGCGCTTTGTCCGATTATATCACAGTTTTCCAGGGTTTGACAAAGGCTTATTACACAACACGCTGCGCCCGCCGCCAAGCCCCGTCATCGGCGGCCGGGAGGAAGTGCACTGTTCGGTCACATACGGACAACGCGACGCAAATTTGCAGGTGGTCAGCGAAAATTCCCGGGTTTCCGCCTCCGACATGACGATGCTGCTCTTCCACTTTTCGCCCACGTGGGGAACCGAGTTCATGAGCAGCCATGTGTACGGGTGAGCGGGGCGCTCCATGATCTCCCTGGACGGCCCAAACTCTATCAGGCTGCCGCGGTAGAGGGTGGCGATGTAGTCCGACACGTAGTAGGCGGTGGACAGGTCGTGGGTCACGTAGATGAAGCTGATGCCGTACTCGTCGCGGATCTTCCGAAACAGGTTGACGATGTTGATCTTCATCGAAGCGTCGATCATCGCCACCGGCTCGTCCGCAATGATCAGCTTGGGCGAGGTGATCAGCGCCCTTGCGATCGACACCCGCTGCAGTTCGCCGCCTGAGAACTGGGTGGCGTACTTGCCTGCAACCACGTCCAGGCTCATGCCAACGGGCCGGAGGGCTTTGTCCGCCTTCTCCTGCGCCTCGGCCTTCGAGCGCGCGCCGCCGTAGGCCCGGGCGGTGTCCATCAGGTAGTTCAGGACCTCGCGGCGGGAGGAGAACGCGTCGAAGGGGTCCTGGAAGATCGGCTGCACCATCCGGCAGAAGTCCCGCTCCCTCAGCGCGCGATAGCTGGTCAGGTCGCGCCCGTCCAGAAGGATCTGCCCGGAGGTCGGGGCCAGGAGCCGGAGGATCATCTTGGTCAGGGTGGTCTTGCCGCAGCCCGATTCGCCAACCACCGAGAGAATCGACGCACGCTCTGCCGGCAAGCTGAAGGATACGTTGTCCACGGCGCGCATCTTCTTGCGCGAAAGGAAGCCGCCGATGCGGAATTCTCGGGTCAGTCCCTTGACCTCCAGGAGGTTTTCCGCCATGGCTCACGCGCCTCCTTTCAGTTCGTCCATTCTCAGGCACGCGGCGAAGCGGCCCGGCTCGACCTCGGTGAGTTCGGGGATCGATTCGGAGCACGCGGCGCAGGCGTACCTGCAGCGCGGCGCAAAACGGCAGCCGGGCGGTGGGTTGCGAAGCGACGGCGGCGCGCCGGGGATGCCCTCGCGCTCCGAGTGGTCGCCCACCCTGGGCAGCGCGCCGATCAGCATCCGGGTGTAGGGGTGCAGCGGTCGCGCGAAGATCTGCTCCGTGGGGCCCAGCTCCACGAGGCTCCCGGAGTACATGATACCCATGCGGTTTGTGATCTGGTAGTGCACGCCCATGTCGTGAGAGACGATCACCAGCGTGTTGCGCATCTTTTTCTGGAGCTCGGTCAACATCATCAGGATGTTGCGCTGCACCACCACGTCCAGCGCCGTGGTCGGCTCGTCGGCAAAGATCATGCCCGGCTGCAGGAAGGTGGCCATCGCGATGACCACGCGCTGGCGCATGCCGCCGGAAAGCTGATGGGGGTACGCCTGGAGCACATCCAGCGGCAGGTTGAGCTCGGCCAGGTACTGCTCGATCCGGTGGCGCATCACCTGCCGGCCCTCGCCCCTGCGGTGGCGGCGGAACAATTCGTAGAACTGGTCCTCGATCCGGTACACCGGGTTCAGAACGCTCATCGCGGCCTGCGGCACGTAGGAGAGCTGGTCCCACCAGGCCTTTTGAATTTCGCCGCTGGCCATCTCCCGGACGAGGCCGTTTTCCCGGGTGCTCAAGACCACGCGGCCGCCCGACAACTCCAGCGGAAAGCGCACGATGTCGTACATCAGCTTGAGCAATGTGGATTTGCCGCAGCCCGACTCCCCCGCGATGCCGAAGATCTCGTCGTCCAGGATGTCAAAGCTGACGTGGCTGACGGCCTGCACCGGGCCGGTGATGGTGCGGTATCGGCCGGACACGTCCTGAAGCCGCATCATGCTACCGCCCCCTCTTTGCCGCCGTGTAGTCGTTGTAGCCGGTGTAGGTCAAAAACAGCCCGATGAAGAGCAGCGCCGTCGCAACCACCGGCGAGCCGATCCACAACCACTGCTTGAGCATGATCGCATGGTACTGGCGTGCCCAGTAGATCATGTTGCCCAGCGTGGGCGTGGTGGTGGACGAAAGGCCCAGCACAGCCAGCGACGCCTCCGCGCCGATCGCCACCAGGATGGTATTGACGAAGTTGGCCATCGACCAGCTCAAGACGTGGGGCAGGATCTCCACCGCGATGATCTTGAGCCGGCCCTCGCCGGCGAAGTGGGCGGTGTTGATGAAGTCCCGCTCCCTGAGCGTCAGCGCCATGGAGCGCGACTGCCGGGCGGGCCACGGCCAGTTGAACAGGATCAGGATCAGCGCGATGGCGTAGATCGACGCGCGCCCCCTCAAAACCGAACCCATCAGAATCAGGATGGGCAGCGACGGGATCGAAATGATGGAATCGCAGATGAACATGATCCCCCGGTCCACTGGGCCGCCCGTAAACCCCGCGAACAGGCCCATCATCACGCCGATGGCCGTAGCGAAGAAGGCCACCAGGATGCCCAGGATCATCGACATGTGGATGGAGCTGATCAGAAGCCAGAAGGTGTCCTGCCCCTGCTTGTTGGTGCCGAACAGGTGATCCCAGCTGGGCTTCATGTTTTTCCGGAAGTTGCTCAGCCCCATCACGTTGTCCGGGCAGAACAGATACACCACAAAGCCCAGGATCAGAAACAGCGTGACAATCGCAAGTCCGATTTTCAGCCTGAGGTTCATGCTGCGCCAGACCTGACGGAAATTAGCTCTATAGTCGGTATTCAATGTCCCATCCCCCTTTGCGTTTGATCGGATCCGCGCCTAACATCACTTGTAGCGGATCCTGGGGTCCAGGAACGGGTAGATCATGTCGATGATCAAGGTCGCGGTGGCCACCGCGATGATCGAGATGGTGATCAGGCCGATCAGCAGGTTGTAATCCGCGCTGTAGATGGACGTGGAAATCAGTTGGCCCACGCCCGGGTAGTCGAAGATGATTTCGCACATCAGCGAACCGGAGAACAGGCCGCCGATCTGCAGCGCCAAAGCCGTCACCTGCGAAAGGATGGAGTTGCGGAACACATAGCGGTAGCCGATGGTGGCTTCGCTCAGGCCCTTCAGCCGCCCGTAGGCGACGAAGTCCTCCTCCGCCACGCCCGAGGACAGCGATTTCATGCTGATGATCCACCAGCCGGTGCCCACCAGCATCAAAGAAATCGCGGGCATGAAGGCGTTGTAGACCACGCCCCTGACCCAGTTGAAGGAGAACTCAAACCGGGGCATCGAGGGGATCAGCGGGAACCAGCGGTAGATGTAGGCGCAGAAGATCATGATCACCAACGCCATGATGAAGTAGGGCGTCGGGTAGATGCACATGCTGACGGTTTCCATCAGCTTCGAATACCAGGCGTTCTTCTTGAACCCGGCGAGCAGCCCGATGGCGTTGCCGATAATCCAGGAAATCAGCGTCGTGGTCAGCAATAGCCCGACCGTGTACGGCAGCGCCTGCGCGATCAGCTGGGAGACCGCCATGGGGTAGCTGGACAGCGAAGGCCCGAAATCAAGCGTCAGCATGCGGCCCATCGTCGCCGCGTACTGCTGCAGCATCGTACCCTCGAGCCCGTACTGCTTCATCAGCGACTCGCGGATCGCCTGGACGGCGTCCGGCGTCAGCGTGGTGCCCATGGTGACGATCTTGCCGATCATCGTCTCGATCGGGTCGGACGGCAGCATGCGCTGGATGAAGAACACGACCGTAATGCCCACCAGCACCGTGAGCAGCCACAGCGCGACCCGGGTCAGTATGAATTTCCAGAGTTTCACATTTGCCTCTTTCTGTCAGCGGCTTGAAAGAGCCCGGGTGGCGGGCGCGAGGTTCCCGCCAACCGGGTCGCCGCCTGTGACGGGGCTTAAGTTACATTACTTCCCGGTCGCCTTGAACTCGTTCATGATGTAGCGGAAGTTGCTCCACCACCACCACGGCCCGTTGTAGGGGTTCGCGGAGTCCGGGTAGTTGGTCCAGTAGTAGTTGTCGGTGGGCACGAGTTTCGAGGTGCCGAACATCGGGATCCACGCGCATTCGTCGGCCAGCGTCTTCAGGATCTCAACGCCCAGCTCGTGCACCTTGGGATCAGCGGAGGGCAGCTTGCCGAGTTCGTCCACCAGGCCGTCGATCTTCGCGGAGGTGAAGCGGGTCTGGTTGGCAGCGGCGGCCTTGCCGTTGTCCACCACGTACTTGCTGTGCCAGCCGATCACCTGGCTGTACAGGTCGTCCAACACGCCGCAGGACGGCCAGTAGGAGCCGGCCGTGAAGTTGCCGGTGGGCCAGTTGGTCCAGAATGTGGAGCTCTCGCAGGCCTGCACGGTCACGTCGAAGCCGAACGCGCGCCACTGGTCGGCCACCGCATAGGCCAGGCGCTCGGACTGCACTTCGTAGCCCGACGGAGCCAGAATCTCAAAGGACAGCTTCTTGCCGTCGTAGGTCCACATGTTGTCGGTGCCGCGGCTGAGGCCGGCGGCCGTCAGGAGTTCCTCGGCTTTCGCCGGGTCGTTCTTCCACCAGCCGACGCCGAACAGCTCGACCAGCTGATCCTCGGTCATGCCCTCGATGGCGGAAATGCCCTGGTCTTTCAGCGCGTCGTACAGCTTGAGCGCGTAATCCTTGTCGAAGGGCTGATAGCCGTCCGCCCAAGTGTAGCCGATCAGCCAGTCACGCATGGGCTTGAAGTAGGAGTTGCTGAGGAAGGTCGTCGGCGGCATGCACAGCGGGGAGACGCGCATCTGGCCGTTGAAGGTATCCAGCGAAGCCTGCACCATGTCCAGGCTCAGCGCCATCGCCCAGCGGACCTGGGCGTTGTCGAACGGGGCTACCTTGTTGTTGAACACGATGCCGCGCTCGCAGGGGTCGTCGAAGCAGCCGAATGGGTAGTCCGGCAGCCAGCACTTGACGTTCGGATTGGTGACCTGCACCACTTCCCACGCCTCGGGGGTGATGTCGCACAGGATGTCCACCTCGTTGTTGTTGATGGCCATGACCTTCTTCTCTTCGGTGCCGAAGGAGGTGAACAGCACATACTTGGGCTCGGGCACCTTGCCGGTCACGGCGAAAACGTCGCTCTTGTCGGCGTCGGCGCGCTTCTCATACAGGAACCAGTAGCCGTTAGGGTCGCGGTCCTTGAGGACGTAGGCCCCCAGGGACAGGGGGTTGGTGTACATGTCGGAGGCCAGGTCGTGGCTCTCGAAGTAGTGCTTGGGCATGGGATAGAAGAAGTTGCCCCAGACCAGCGCCGAGAACTGCTGCTCGATCTTCGGGTCTGGGTTGACCAGGTCGATCTGCAGTTCGTAATCGCTGAGCAGCGTCGCCTTGGTCACCAGCGTGGCCATGCGGGCGCCGCCGGAGATGGCGTCCTTCTTCTCGATCAGTGTGTTGATGGTGAACACCACGTCGTCCGCAGTAAAGGGCACGCCGTCGCTCCAGTTGATGCCCTGGCGGATCTTGATCTTGTAGCTGGTGAAGTCGGCATTCAGTGCTTCCGGCATGCCGTCAGCCAGGTCGCCGAACACCTCGCCGGTGATGGTGTTGACTTCCCACAGGTGGGCGTACACCAATTGGTGCAGGCCCTGGTTTACGTTCGTACCGGTCAGGTAGACGTTGTTCTGCGTCGCATTGGGCACCTGGCCATCGAGGTTCTCGACGACCAGCGTCTCGCTCCTCGGGGTTCCAGCGACCGTCTTCACGTCGTCGGCCATCGCGGGTACTGCCATGGCGATCACAAGCGTCAGGGCCAGAAGTAGCGCGAGTCCCTCCCTCATGAAAAGACCTCCTTTTATTGTGCGGCGCCATTGCCGCAACTTCGCTGTTTACATTATAAACAACCAATAAGAGGTCCAACAATATCGTTTTTTGTGGTTTGATGCCTACATTTTGCGCACTTAAACAACAAGAAATCAATTAGAGACACAACGTGCGCCGACGGTGTTTGGATGATCTGCATAAAAGTCACTCGTCTTCGCCTAACGAAACGCCAACATCGTCCGGCGGCCTCTCCGGCGCGCCATCCGCCGGCGCCGCATCCAGAAAGCTCACCTCCTCCTCTTCCGGCACGGCCTGGAACTCCTTGCGGAACTGCATCGGCGACATGTTTTTGAGCTTTCTGAACTGCGCGAAGAAGCGGGATTGATTGATGTAGCCTACCATGTTGGCGATGTCACAGATGGGGTATTGGGTGTTGATCAGAAGGCGCGTGGCCTCGCTAATGCGCAGGTCGATCATGTAGTTGTGGGGGGATACACCCATCTTTTCCTTGAAGAGGTGGGACAGGTGGTAGTAACTGATGTGCAGCTGGTTGGCGACGTCGGTCATGGAGATGTCGCGCATGTAGTTTTCTGCGATGTAGCGCTGCACCTGCTGCACAGTGGAGGAAGGGTCGTTTTTCTGGATTTCGCCGTGCTCTGCATCGATGATTCGAAGCACCAGAAGGATCACGCTCTGCAAAAGGTTCTGGCAGATCTGCTCGTACCCCACGTTCTTGCGCACGCATTCGTCCACCATCATGCCCAGGCAATTCTGGAAAAATCTCGCGTAGGCGCCGGTGGAGAACACCGGGGAGATCTCCTCCGGCAGGATCGAGCCCTCCGGCAGGCCGCAAACTACCATGTCGCTGAAGCGGATGGAGTAGTAGCAGGCTTCCCTGGGCACGCGGACGACGCGCTCCCTGTGGAATACCCCGGGGTTGTAAAGCACCAGATTCTGCGCGCCCGCCTGGTAGCGGATGCCCTCGATGTCCAGTTCGTACTCGCCTTCGAGGAAGTAGATCATCTCGACGCTGTCGTTGTGCGCGTGGGGAATGATGGGCAGCTCCCGGGCATCCGAACACATCCCGACGCACCGAAGGATCGGGTTGTGCAGGATTCTCATCACCTGCCCGGAAAAGTCCACCACGTGCAGATTGGCCATAGCCCGCGTCCGTCCCTCCCACCCGATCCGGTGAACCGGCCTTCAGAGGCAAAAAGATCCGCCGCAACGATGAATGAGTGTTTTGGATTGGTATTGGTGGCGTCATGCCACCCAGGCGTAGATCAGCGTCAAAGCCAGGACCAGCGCCGTGACCAGCTTGATCAGCGGCATTCGCCTTCGCACAAATTCCGAGACGGTGAGGAGCGTCTGCCCCCGCGCCACGACAAAGCTGAGCACGGCCGACGGCGCGAGGAACATCAGGCAGTACCCCACCAGCATCGGAAAGAACGTGCCCAGACCGTTGCCGGCCTGGATCGCCGCCAGAAGCGCTGCCAGGTACACCTGCCCGGCGCATAGAAATTCTCCCGCCGCGACCAGTACACCCAGCGCGGCAGCCACTAGCGTCAGCGGGCCAAAAGGCCTCTCCAGCGCCTGGCGCATGCGCACCTGCAGGCTGCGGCGCAAGGCCGTGGGCAATTGATTGAGGATCTCGCCATAGCGCTCGCGCCGGGCCATCCAGGCGTCGCGCAGGTTGAAAAGAATCAAAACCGCCGCAAGCACCGTCAGCGCGATCTTCGCCGCCAGCTGCAGCCACTGGGGGTTCCAGGCCTGAAACGCGCCCAACAGCAGCGTTCCGATCAGAAGATAGGTGACAAACTTCGCGCCCAGGAACACCGCCGCGCACCTGATCGCGTTGGTTTTAAGGTTGGCCAGCACCGCCAGAAGGAGCAACAGCATGGACAATGCGCAGGGGTTCAGCCCACCCACGAGCCCCGCGGCCAGCATCGGTCCCCAGATCAGCGCGGGGGCCGAGCCCTCGCCCGGCTCCTCCAGCGTATGAAGCGCTGCCCCGGCGGAAAGACCTTCTGCAAGAAAGCGCCGGATCTTGTCGGCCCCCGCATAGTACGTATCCCCCGCCAACACCATCGGCGCGGTTCGATTCTCCTGAGGCACCCGGTAGGCGTCGAACAATCTGACCGCGCGGCCGGGGTCGCTCGTCAAATTGACACGAACGACCTCGACCGGAGAGGAAAACGCCTCTCCGCCTTCCGCCACCTGGACGGCATCCGGCAGCGCGTCGATCAGCGAAGACACTTCGTGGCAGCTTTCGCATGCGGTTATGTAGATATAATACAGCCTGCTGGGGCGCGCCTCGGCCAATGACGGCATGCATAGCAGTAGTACGGCGATTGATAAGAATATGGATCGCACGGCTGAGGGTCTATACTTCCCGGATAGGTCAACCATAAGCCGTCACCCCCGTATCGCCTTTGCCCTCACGTGAAAGTATTATAACATATCTTTTATTCCGGGACAAACAGATAAGAACCATTGTTACTTACTGCTGGATTGTCAACCCCAAATCGGACAGATTTTATAAGGTGTAGGTTTCCTTAAGCTCCGCCGGTGACAGGTAGCCCAGCGTACCGTGCAGGCGGACGTTGTTGAACCAGTGCACGTAGTCAGCCAGTTCCAACTGAAGCTGATCGAGTATGCCAAGGCGGCGGCAGGAGACGAACTCCGCCTTGATCCTCTTGAACGTCGATTCGGCCACCGCGTTGTCGTAGGGGCGGCCCTTCATGCTCAGGGAGCGGTTGATCTGGAAGCTCTCAAGCAATTCGTCGATCAGGGCGTTGTCGAACTCGCTGCCCCGGTCGGTATGGAACATCTGGATGTCAAAGAGGCTCCCTTTCACCGTTGAAAAGGCCTTGTGTACCAGCTCGGCGTTCTTGTATGCGCCCGCGCTGTATCCGATGACCTCACGGGCATCGAGGTCAAAAAGGATGGGAACAGCCGCTTCGTTGCTCCTGACTGCATGGACGCGGTACTTCTTGCGGGTATAGGCCGATACAAGCCCGCGCTCTTTTATGATCCGCCCGATCCTGCGCCGGGAGACTATTGGCAAAAGAAGCGTTGGAGCATTTCCGCTTTTGCGCCAGAGGTCTGAAGCTGCCCCAGTTTAAGGCGTGCTTGAAAATGCTCCGAAACTGGGAGGAATACATCCTCCATTCCTTCGATTGCCCCTATACCAACGCCTTTACCGAAGGCGTGAACAATGCGACCAAAGCACTCAAGCGTGCAACTTTCGGCATGCCTAACTTTCATAATGCCCGCGCTCGCATTTTGCACTGCTTTCCTTCGCACCCCTACGGTTGACAAAGAGCCCTAAAAACGGGCATTTTGTGCAATGTGCACAGGAAACAGGCTGATATAAAGCGAAAACCCACCGTTCTTTGGTGGGTTTGATGTCCTATCCGACATTAGTTACGCGGGTGCATTGGGTGCATGGGGGTGCATCAATACACGGAACGATTCTCTCCAAAAACCCACAGCATACCCAACCCAATGAACATTTAAAAGTGGTATCAACTGTCGTGCCGGTGGAATGACAATTTCAATATCCGTCAATCTCGATGCTACAACGTGAATCAAAGAAACTTAGTCAGATTTTCAACCAATTACATGAGCCGATCAGTAGGATCGCCTGCAACAATTATTCAATTATGGCTTATTACATGCAAGTGTTTACGCCCTTAGATGATTTCTTGAGAGATGAAGCGGAAATGATCGTCTGACCAAGTAACGAAATTTGTGTAGTCTTTGGTGCCGTAGTATTTGATTCCATTATAGTTGAGTGTGTAGTGGCAAAAATCCCCCACGAAATTGGGAATTAAGTAGGCCCTTTTAATAACCGGTTCAGTGGGGTCAAATTGAAAACGACAATGGCGCAGGAACAAGTTGCCCTTCCCTTCCATAGAAAGATCGAGCAGACGGATGGGGGTATTCAGCGCCAGCTTTGCAAGCTGAATTCGAGGTGCAGGGACATGCTTATTCACCTCTACTAGCGCACCCTTTCGTTGGTCTGAAAAATGTAACTGGTAAACTAAAATGGCGGGTTTGTGGCAAACAAAAATCCCTACTATTTTCCAAATAAAAGGCCACGGGTTATACTTGGATGAAGAGTATACAACCGAGGTGGCCGGAATGGTAGGGACAACGATGTACGTGAAGATACAGGAACTGAGACGGAAGGGATACAAGAAACAACGAGCGGCGCGGGAACTTGGGATCGACACGAAGACGGTACGGAAGTACTGGGAGATGAGCGAGGCAGAGTACAGCACATACCTGCTGGAGACGAAGGAACGGTCGAAGATCATGGACCCGTACCGGGACTACGTGCTGGAGCAGTTGCGGAATCACTCTGAGATCACCAGCGCCATCATCTACGACCATCTGTTGGAGAATTTCCATGGATTTGCGCCATCATACCGGACGGTACGGCTGTATGTATGCAACCTGCGGGACGCGGAAGGGATCCCGGCTCCGGGGAAGATCCGGCAGTACTGCGAGGTAGAAGAATTGCCTCTAGGTCTGCAGGGTCAGGTGGACATGGGACAGCAGACGATGCAGGACGCATATGGCAAGAACGTGAGGGTGTACATCTTTGCCATGGTGCTGAGCGCATCCAGGTACAAGTATACGTGCTTTCAACTGGAGCCCTTTACGGCGCAGACATTCATCGAGGCCCATGATCAGGCATTCCGGTACTTTGGCGGGCGGCCTTGCGAGATTGTGTACGACCAAGACCGTGTCATGGTGGTAAGCGAGAACGCGGGGGATATCATCTTTACCGAAGCGTTCGAGAACTACCGGCAATACGCGGGATTCTCGATACGGCTGTGCCGTGGGTACGATCCGGAAAGCAAGGGCAAAATAGAAGCGGTGGTAAAGTACATCAAGCGCAACTTCCTGTCATGCCGTGTGTTTCATGGGATCAGCCGGCTGAACAGCGACGGACTGTCGTGGCTGGACAGGACGGGTAACGCCCAGGTGCATGAGACGACAAAGATGGTGCCGAGGGTGATGTTCCAGGAAGAACAAAAGCACCTTGCGCGGGTGCCGGAGCTGGGCGGAAGCATGCTGCTGCCCAAGCTGGCGGCGGTGCGGAAGACCAACGTGGTGGTGTATCGCCAGAACCGATACCAGATGCCGCTGGGT
This sequence comes from Anaerozeibacter quisquiliarum, assembly GCF_051162045.1. NCBI lineage: Bacteria > Bacillati > Bacillota > Clostridia > Eubacteriales > Anaerozeibacteraceae > Anaerozeibacter > Anaerozeibacter quisquiliarum. The sequence continues at coordinate 894 of NZ_JBISDI010000026.1, read as the reverse complement.
ACTTACCAGCCGGGCCGGAAGGTGCGAATCGAGTCGGAAGAAGAGGCGGGCATGGTCCGGTTCTTTGACCAGGATAGCGACGAACTGTTGCAGACTCACACGCTGTCACTGGGCGTGGGCAAGCTGGTGCGCACCTCACATGCCGACCGCCCTCGCCACCAGAAATTGATTGAACTGCGGCGCCAGGTGCTTCAGGGGTTCGGCGACACGGAACTGTCCGAACGATTCGTGGAAGGCATTCTTCAGAGAAAACCCCGCTACGCCAAAGACCAGATGAACTGGCTGATCAGGCTGCAGCGGCTGTCCAGCCCGGAGGAGCTGGATACGGCCGTCGCTTACTGCCTGGAGCGCGGGCTGTTCGGTGCGTCCGATTTCCGCGATACCCTGGAATACTTCAAATCCAAGCCCGAACCGCCTCGGCTAGCGCCCGTGATGCTGCCGCTGAAATACAGCCTGGTCGTCGCCAGCCAGCGCCCGATCCAGGCCTACTCCAGCCTGCTGAAAGGCGGTGATCCGCGATGAATCCCGTCGCTGAAATCCGCACTCTTGCCAGGCAGCTCGCCCTCACACATCTTGCGCAGCGCCCGTTTGACTTCCTCTCTGAGCCTGTTTCAAACGAGCAGTTCCTGCTTGACTGCCTCCGCGGCGAAGTCGCCTACCGCGAGCAGAAGGCGCAGGAGCGCAGAATCAAGCAGGCGCAGATCCCCACTTTCAAGGACTTCGACTCCTTCGACACCGATTTCCAGCAGGGCCTCACCCCCTGGCAGCTCCAACAGCTCGCCAATCTCAACTGGATTGAGGGCGTCTACAACCTCATCCTCATCGGCCCGCCCGGAACCGGCAAGACCCACATCGCCCTCGCCATTGGCAACAGAGCCCTGCAGCAAGGCTACA
>NZ_JBISDI010000025.1:0-58233 GCF_051162045.1 Anaerozeibacter quisquiliarum | reverse complement strand
GGTGACGGGGGCTTCGGCCCCCCATTCCCCCGGGGAGGGGAACGGGGGAACGAAAAGGCGAAGGAACGAAGAACGAGGGAGCGAAGGGACAAAGAAACGAAGGAATGAGGGAACGAAGGAATGAGGGAACGAACGGCGAGGCGCTTCGCGCCCGCCGTCGGGGTAATCTTCGGTCGCCTGCCGTCGGGCAAACGTGCTATGCGGGCGGTCTTTCCCATTCCCCTCCCAGGAGGGGTGCCCGCAGGCGGGGTGGTAGCCCCCGCAGGGCGTAACTCCAAACCTCCGTACCTGCTTTTCGAGCCCTGCCATCAGGCTCACCACCCCGTCGGTCATCGGCTTTGTCAGCTATCCGCCTTCATTTTTGATCTCCACGCCGAGCAGGCGCGCGAGGTCGCAGGCTTGCAGCGGCGTCACGATCGCGCCCTTGAGCTCGCCGCCCGTCAGTTTGATGCCGTCGATCTCGCAGGAGCGCAGGTCGATTCCGCTCAGCGGCATGCCGCCGATCTCGGCGCCGCTGAGCGCGCAGCGATCGAGTTCAAGCCCCTTGACCCGGTTTTGATAGAACGCGCAGAAGCGCAGGTCGCACCGCTCAAGGCGCACTTGGGTAAGCTTCGCGAGCGCCAGATTCAGGTAGGACAGCGCACAATCGCTCAGCGTGACGTGCGCAAGCGTCGCCTCGCTTAGGTCCGCGCCCACCCCGCGCGAGCTGACCAAGCGGCAGCGCATAAGCGACGCCTTGCGCAGCGACGCGCCCGAAAAATCGCAGCGCTCAAATGTGCAATCGGCAAACGACAGCCACTTGATCGCCATCTCCGAAAACCGGCAGCGCACGAATTCACAGCGCGAAAACTCCAGCCGCTTGAGCGCGATTCCCTCGAGAGCGCCGTCCTCAAAGCGCCGGCCCTCGACCTCCTCGCACGCCTCAAACGCGCGCCGCGCCGCCGCGTCCAGCGCCCCGTCCCGCCATTCCACCGGGATCTGTGTCATCGTCCTCTCTCCCATCATCTCAACTTGCGATACTTAAGCGGGGTCACGGCATACGCCGCCTTGAACACCTTCCCAAAGTAGCTCGCGCTTTCAAAACCGCATGCCGTGTAGATGTCGGTCATGTTCCGCTCGGTTTCCCGGAGCAGCTCGGCCGCCGCCGACAGGCGATATTCGTTGATGTACTCGACCGGCCGCTTATTCATGAAACGCTTGAAACAGCGGAAGCACTCGCTGCGGCTGATGTTCACGTACCGCGCGATGTCCTCCACCGTGATCCGCTCGTGGTAATGCGCGTGGATGTAGGACAGGATCTCCTTCATGCGCTCCGCGTGCCGCGACGGCTCCGCGCGCAGGCATAGCTCACCCTCGCCTTCCTCGATGTACGCAAGCGTCGCCTTCCACAGCCGAGCGGCATGGCTCAGGCATTCAAGCTCATAGCCGAAGCTGCCCGGCTCCAAGGCGAAAATATCCTGAAGCAGCCGCCCGATTGCGCGCCCGCGGGGATCATCGGAAGCGATCCTGAACCCCGCGATGCGCGCGCCGATCACGGGCTGAATGTACTTCGCATACACGGTGCCGTTGATGTTCGGGCTCAGCAGAGACGCGGGAAATGTGACCGTGGACATCACCGCATCTTCACAGCCGTTCGCCTGCCTGCCCATGTGCAGCATGTTGGAATTGACGAACAGAGCGTCGCCCGCGCGCAGCTTGATGTGGGTGTCGTCGATGTAGTAGTCGACGCTGCCCGACAGCACGTAGCCGTACTCGAGGTCGTGATGCCAATGGCAATTTACCGTATGATCCAAAAAGACGCGGAATGGATCGGTCCACACGGCGAACGGAAACCCGCTGTCCGGGTACTTGAACCGATCCCGCAAGTTCTTGTCCACTTCAATGGTGCGCAGCATGCCCATCGCCCTCTGACACGATTGTGATAAAACGAGCCACAATCCTTATAGAATCGCGTCTCATTTTACACTATTATAGATGTAATTGCGCTTATCGTCAAGAATTAGACAACATGAGGTGATCCTATGTACGCGCTCCTGCTTACCCTGATCTATGTGGCGTTCATCGGGCTGGGACTGCCGGACTCGCTGCTCGGTTCGGCGTGGCCCCTGATCCGGGCGCAGATGGGCGTCCCGCTGTCGTTTGCCGGCATCGTTTCGATGATTATCGCGGGCGGCACGATCGTCTCGAGCCTGTCGTCCGACCGGCTGACGAAGCGGTTTGGCGTCGGCTCTGTCACGGCCGTGAGCGTCTTGATGACCGCGGTGGCGCTGTTCGGCTTTTCCCTATCGGGGTCGTTCTGGATGCTGTGCGTTTGGGCGATCCCCTACGGGCTCGGGGCCGGGGCGGTTGACGCCGCGCTGAACAACTACGTCGCGCTGCACTACGCCTCGCGGCATATGAACTGGCTGCACGCTTTCTGGGGCGTGGGCGCGGCGGTCAGCCCGCTGATCATGGGGCACAGCCTCGCGAGCGGCATGGGCTGGACCGGCGGATACCGGACGGTGTCGATCATGCAGATGGCGCTGACCGCCTGCCTGTTCGCCGGCCTGTCTTTATGGAAGGGCCGGAAGGCCGCGTCGGAAGAACAAAAAAAGGCCCCTTCGCTGACGCTTTCGCAAATCATGCGGATCAAGGGGGTCAAGTTCATCCTGCCGGCATTTCTGTGCTATTGCGCCCTGGAGACGACGACCGGGCTGTGGGCGAGCAGCTTTCTCGTCCTGCAGCGGGGCGTATCCCCGGAAGTCGCGGCGAAGTACGCCTCGTTCTTCTTTATCGGCATCATGATCGGGCGCTTCCTGTGCGGCTTCATCTCCGACAGGATCGGCGACCGGAACATGATCCGGATCGGGATAGGCGTGGTGCTCGCGGGGATCCTGGCCGTTTGGCTGCCCGTAAAGGCCGACTGGCTGTGCCTGAACGGTCTGATCGTCATCGGGCTGGGCTGCGCGCCCGTGTATCCGGCCATCATCCACTTAACGCCCGCCAACTTCGGCAAGGAGAACGCCCAGGCCATCGTCGGCGTCCAGATGGCCAGCGCCTATACCGGCTCGACCTTCATGCCGCCGCTGTTCGGCCTGATCGCGGGCAGCATCGGCATCGGGCTGTACCCCATGTATCTCTTCGTCTTCGCGGCGCTGATGCTGTTCATGACCGAGCAGTTGAACAGGATGGTGGGGCAAAACCCGTAGAACGCTCACCGCCGGGCCTCACCGCCGGGCCCGGAGCGCGCGCCGAACCGCCAGCAGCAAGCGCGCGGCCAGCGCGCCCAGCGCCGCTCCGGCTATGTCGATCCACACATCGCTCATCAGCCCGGCGCGCCCGGGCACGGTCAGTTGGCGCATCTCATCGAACGCCGCCCACCCCGCGCTCAGCAGCACCGCCGTCAGCGCCGCGCGCCGCCGGCCCGCGCCGCGCAGCGCCAGCGTCAAGAGCGCGCCCAGCATCGCGTATTCGAGCAGATGCGCACCCTTACGCACCGCGTGGTGCATCTTCTCCACCGCGCCCGCCTGCGCGGCATGCGTCATGCCGTCAAAGCCGGGTGTGACCGCGCGCGCCACCGCCCGCGACACCGTAAGGCTCATCGCGCGCGACGCAGGTGCCTCCTGCGCCGACATCGTGAAGATCAGCATAAGTTGCGCCGCCACCAATATCCACAGAACCCGCGTCCATCGCCTGCGCTTCAATGATCGGTCCTTCCCACCAGCCCCGGATTGGGCAGCAGCGCACCCCGCAGGAAGATGTCGCGGGTCAGCGTGTCGACGGTCGCGCCGGCCACGTAGAACCGCACGCGGTTGACGAAATCCAGCTCGCACAGCGTGTTGACCATGGCGTAGATCAGATTGCGCTCCTCGTCGGGCGTCAGGCCCTGGCACAGCCGGTAGAAGTTGCTGGATAGGTTGACCAGCGCGGTGCGCTCCTCGATCCGGATGCCCAGCAGGTCGGCGTCCGCCACCCCGTCGGGCATGACCGGCTTCGCGCCGCCGTCGAACACCAGCGGCCCGTCGATCAGTTGCTCGAGCAGCGCGCGCGGCGATACCGCACTGTACTGGTCCACGAGCCGGTCGACCGCGGTCAGCGCGCCGTCCGCGCCTGCGAAGTAGAGCCGCGCCACGCGCCCCACCTCGAACATATCGGGCGAGACCACCCCGTCCGGGAAGCTGTACCGACGCACGCCGTCGGTCAGCTTGGTGACCAGGCTCGTGTCGTCGCCCACCCAGATGCGCAGCCCGTCCAGCTCCGGGATAAACCGGCACAGCGTCAGCGACAGCGCGCCGAACAGCTGCCACGCCGACAGGCCGTCGCGCTTAAGCAGCGCAAACAGGTCCCCCTCAAACGCCAGCTTGAGCACGCGCCGCCCGTCGTCCAGCATATCGATGTCGGGCGCGTACTTGAGCCGGGCGTCTTGAGGCAACACGGCGTGCGCCTGCGCGGTGCCGCGCGGGCCCTTGCGCAGCTCCTCGATCAGCACCTCGGCGAATTCGTGGGTGTTCAGCGTGATAGGGCGCACTTCGGGCAGCATGCGGTCGCCCGACCAACCGGCGAAGTACAGCGTCGCGTCGCGCCCGATCGCGGCCAGCGCCGGGTCGGCGTCCAGGCGCTCGTCGTCGTCCTGCCGCTGTGTCCACAATGCGGTCAGGTTCAGGTCGGTGCGGCTCAGCGTGCCCGCAGGGATCATCGTGGCGCTCTCCGCCTTGCCGTCGATCAGCACGTTCACGTAGCGGATGCCGTTAAGCGCGGTCAGCGTGTCCGCGATCGCGGCCTCCATCCAGCACATCGCCGGCGCGTCCAGCTTCAGCGCGTCCATCGTCAGGCTCAGCGTCACCACGCCCTGCGACTGCTCGATCCACTCGACGCGCGTGCCCGCGGGCGCGACGGGCATCAACCCGGCCGGCCCGCTGTCCTCGGCGTCGAGCAACCGCTTGAGCGTGCGCTCGGTCAGCGTGTCCTCGCCCTTGACGAGCATGGTGCGCGACAGCGGGGTCAGTTGCTTCTGGTCGGCGCTGATGAAGTACAGGCTCACGCGCGCCGAGCTCTCGGAGCGGCTGTCGCCGGTCGGCGCGGCGGGTATCTTCTCCTTGGGCAGCGGCAGCGCCACGTCGCCCGTCTGCTGAACAGGCACGAGCGACACCGACGTGCAGCCGCCGAGCGGCAGCGCCATCACAAGGCACAGAAGAAGCGCAAACCAACGTTTCAAAACCTGTCCTCCCATTGCATCATCCCAAATTGATAATCGGCAATTCCACGGTGAACACGCTGCCCACCTCTTCCTCGCTGCTCACGGTGATCGTTCCCTCGTGCAGCATGACGATCTGTTTGACGATCGACAGGCCCAGTCCGGTTCCACCGGTGGTGCGCGCGCGCGCCTTGTCCACGCGGTAGAAGCGGTCGAACACGTGCAGTTGGTCGGCCTTGGGGATGCCGATGCCGGTGTCGGATACTTTGACCACCGCCTTGCGCGCGGCGCGCGCAAGCTCGATGCGCACGCGCCCGCCCTCGGGGGTGTACTTGATCGCGTTGTCGAGCAGGTTGTAGAACACTTGGGACAGCTTCTGCGCGTCGGCCATCGTATCGATCTTGTCCTTGACCGCCATATCGAGCTGGATGTCGCGCGCATCGGCCAGCGGGCGCAGTCGGCGCGCAGTCTCGGCGACCAGCTCGTCGAGCTTTATAAGTTCGGGCTTGAGCTGCATGCGCCCGCTGTCGATGTGCACAAGGGTTAGAAGGTCGTTCACGATCGCGTTCAGCCGGTCGATCTCGCCGTTGATGTCGGTCAGGAACTCCTTTTGCATACCCGCGTCGTAGCCCTCCTGGTAGAGCAGCGTCTCGATCAGGATCTTCATGGCCGACAGCGGCGTCTTGAGCTCGTGGGAGGCGTTGGATACGAACTGATTGCGCGTCTGGTCGAGGCTTGAGAGCCGCTCGCACATCATGTTGAACGTGCCCGCCAGCTGCGCGAACTCGTTCTTGCCGGGCACGTTGACCCGCACGGAGAAGTCGCCGCCCGACATGCGCTGGATGCCCTGGGTCAGTTCCTCGATCGGGCGCGTAAAGATGCGGGAGATCAAAACCGACAAAAGCAGCACCACCGCCGCCACCAGCACCAGCCACACGCCCATCTGTCGCTGCATCAGCGTGAGGCTCTCGTAGACCTCGCGCGCGTCGGTCATGTACACCAGCACGCCCGAGAGCTGCGCGTCGTTCAGGATGGGCGCGGCGTATATGCCGGTGAGCGCGCTGCCGTCCCGCGCGCCGGTCAGCGACGACCACACGTCGGCGCTCGAGGTGCGCGCATTGTAGAAGCCGTAGGTGCTGCCGCGGCCCGACAGCACATCGCTCACCTCCTGTAACATCAGCCGCCGGCCGTTGAGCTGCGAGCGGGCGTCGGCCTGCACCACGCCGTACAGGTCGAGCACCAGCACCCGGTCGCCCGGCTGACCCGAGGCGGCCGCCTGCCTGTGCAGCGCCACGGCGTCGCGCGCAGCGAGCGGCGCGGCCATGCCGACCGCCAAATCGTCGGTCAGCCGCTGCTCCTCGCGCACCTTCTGGGTAAACAGATGTTCGCCCACCATGCGGATCAGCGATGCGGACACAGTGAAAAACGCAACGCAGATAATCAGCAGGTAGGCGAGCACAATTCTCCAGCGTATGGAGTAGAGGATGGTTTTAATCCTTGTCGGTAAAATAGTATCCCACTCCCCATTTGGTGAAGATGAATTCGGGCTGGGCGGGGTTCTTTTCTACCTTTTCGCGAAGCCTGCGGATGTGCACGTCCACGGTGCGCAAATCGCCCAGGTAATCGTATTTCCAAATGGTTTCGAGCAGCGATTCGCGGGAGAATACCTTGCCGCGGTTGGATACGAACAGCTGCAGCAGGTCGAACTCCTTGGCGGTCAGGTTGACCTCCTTCTCGCCGATGGTGACCGAGCGGTTGTTCAGGTTGATGACCATGTCGCGCACCTTGAGCAGCTTCGCGTCGGAATCGCGCATCATCATGGCGGTGCGGCGGAAGATGGTCTTGATGCGGGCCTTGACCTCCAGGATGTTGAAGGGCTTGGTCATGTAGTCGTCCGCGCCGTACTCGAGGCCCAGAATTTTGTCCATATCCTCGCCCTTGGCGGTCAGCATGATGATCGGCACGTCGCTCTTTTCGCGGATGCGCTGGCATACCTCGATGCCGCCCATGCCGGGCAGCATCACGTCGAGCAGCACCAGGTCGAACTTGCCGGCAAAGAAGGTGTTCACGGCGTCCTCGCCGTCGTACGCCGATTCGGTTTCATAACCGTCCTGCTCCAAGCTATATTTCAGCCCTTTGACGATCATGGGCTCGTCATCAACGATCAATATGCGCTTGGCCATGGGCGTACCTCCTACCATTGAGAATTGCATTACATTTTTCCAAATACTATTATATACGGATTTACAGAAAATTTCAACATCGAGACAAGCGGTCTCAGGATTTTACATAGAACTGAAACTATACAAACGCCGTCAAAGGTGATATAGTATTGTAGGTTTCTCTCCGAAAGATATGACGATCCGGAAGGATGAACGCGATGCCCCTGAAGATGCGCCGCCGCGCGAGCGCGCTTATCATGGCGCTGGCGCTGGTTTTTTTAAGTCCCCTCGCGCCGCGCGCCGCGGCCCAAGCGGCGGCCAAGCCCGCGCGCGTGGACACATACGACCCCAAGCGCCCCCAAAGCCTGAACGACGACGACCTGACCGCCCGGGCCGCGCTGGTGATGGACGCCCGCACGGGCGACGTGCTCTACGACAAAAACGCCCGGCGCAAGACCTACCCCGCCAGCACCACCAAGATCATGACCTGCCTGCTGGCGCTCGAGCACGGCACGATGGAGGAAATCGTGACCATCCCGCCCGAATCCGCGCAGGTGCCGGGCGATTCCTCGAACACCGGCGTCAAACCGGGCGAGCAGATGACCATGGGCGATCTGCTGAGCGGCATGATGATCCGGTCGGGCAACGACGCCGCGGTCGCGGTGGCGGTCCACGTGGCGGGCTCGGTGCCGGCGTTTGTGGACATGATGAACGAGCGCGCGCGGCAGCTGGGCATGAAGGATACCCACTTCGTCAATGCCCACGGCTACCACGACGAGGCGCATGTGTCGACCGCCTACGACCTGGCGCTGCTCGCGCGCGAGGCGATGCTGAGCCGCGACTTCCGCGACATCGTGGCGGCCAAGTCGTATACGATGGCGCCGACCGCGCTGCGCGAGAAGGTGACGTTTGCCACGAAGAACCCGATGTTCGTGGCCAGCAGCAAGTTCTACTACCCCGATCTGGTCGGCATCAAGACCGGCTACCATTCCAAGGCGGGCCAGTGCTTTGTGGGCGCGGCAGTCAAGGATGGGGTGGAGCTGATCTCGGTGGTGCTCAAGTGCGGCGGCGGCAAGGAACCGGACAATAAGTGGACGGACACCGCGCGGCTCATGGACTACGCGATTACGCGGTATGAGACGCTGACGTTTGAGCAACTGCTCGAGCGCGCGCCGGTATACGCGAGCGTGAAGGACGCGGCGCTGAACGACCCGGACGCGGGGGTGCTGAAGCTTTCCGTGGTGCCGGGCACGGCACTGGACGGATACAAGCTCAAATGCCTGCCGGAGCGCGAGGCGGAGTCGCTCAAGGCGTTTTCAGAGGGGCTTAAGGTGTCCTACACGGACGAGCTCACGGCGCCGATCCGCATGGGCGACATTCTGGGCACGCTGACGATGCCGATGAACGGTCAGAACGTGGAAGCAAAGCTGGTGGCCAGCCGCGACGTAGCGCGCGAGGCCGAGCCTTTCTCGATGGAGCGGCTGTTCCCGGGGCTCAGGGAAACGCTGACCTCGCCGGCGGTGCTGATCGGCGCGATCGTGCTGGTGTTGTTGCTGATCGCGGTGATCGTCGCAAAGCTGCGCGCCGCGGCAAGGGAACGCCGGCGGCGCAGGGACATGCTCAAGCGCCGGCGCAAGGCGTACGACAGGTACGGGGGGAGCAATAGGTAGTCCCCCGCGTGGAGCGTGAAGGGCGTCCAGAGGACAAAGCCTCTGGACGCCCTTCCGCTCATGCGGGGCTCCCCTAACCCTTATTCAAACCTCGCGTACTCGAAGTTGATGTGCCCGATCACGTTCTTGATTACGCCGGTCAGGCCGGGCTTGACCAGGAAGGTATCCTCCATCGAGTAGACCGGCATCGCGGGCATCTGCTCCACCAAGTACCGCTCCGCTGCGATCAACGCCGCTTCGCGCTCGGCCGAATCGACGATCTGGTTGGCCGCCACGATCATCGCGTCGTACTCCGCGTCGTCCCAGCGGTTCTCATAGGCGTTCGAGCCGGTGGTGAAAATCGTCAGGTTCGCGACCGGATCCGGATAGTCGCAGGTGAACGCGTTGCGATCGACCGAGAAGTTGCCCTGATCCAGCTCGTCCCAGTAGGTCGACGACTCCAGGTTTTGAAGCTCGTAGTTGATGCCGAGGTTGGTCTTCCACATCTCGCCCAGAATCTGCACCAGCATCTTCTGCTCATTGTCCGACTGGCCCAGAATCTTGACCGTCGGGAAGCCCTCCCCGTTCGGGTAGCCGGCCTCGGCCATCAGCCGCTTCGCTTCCTCCACGTCGTACTTGAACATGTCGCCCGCCACCTCGCGGTAGCCCTTGGCGGGATCGGTCAGCGAAGGCTGCGAGTAGGGCACGTAGCCGAACACCGGTTTGTAGGTCAGCCGCAGCGCCGTCAGCAGCGCCTGACGGTCGATCGCCATCGAGAACGCGCGGCGCACGCGCGCGTCGCTGAACTCGGGCAGCTCGCAGTTGAAGTCGCAATACTGGATGCCAATGCGGCCCAGCGAGTTAAATTCGCTGCTGTCCTTATACTGCGCGACCGAGTCGGGCGTCAGGTTATCCGACACGTTCACGTCGCCGTTGTTGTAGGCGGTCAGCTCGGTGTTCCAGTCGGGAATCACCACGTAGGTCAGGTTCGGGATCGATACCTGATCGGCGTCCGCGTAGTTTTCGTTCTTGACCATCTTGATGTGCTCCATCGAGGAGAACTCGACCGGCTTGTACGGGCCGTTGCACACATAGGTCGCGGGGTTCTTGGTCCAGGGCTCGGTCTGCTCCACCACGTCCTGCTTGACCGGGAAGAACGAGGTCGTCGCGGTCAGCGCAAGGAACCAGGGGCACAGGTTCTCGGTCACCACCTCGAGCGTCAGGTCGTCCAGCGCCTTCACGCCCACGTCCTCGATCTTCGCCTCGCCCTTTGCGTAGGCGCGGCCGTTCTTGAGCACCCACATGTCGCTGGCCGCCTTGGAGGCCACCTCGGGATTGAGCACCCGCTTCCACGCGTACTCAAAATCGCGCGCCGTCAGCGGCGAACCATCCGACCACTTGAGCCCTTCCCTCAGCTTGAAGGTGTAGGTCTTGTTGTCGCCCGACAGCGTGTGGCTCTCGGCCATCGCGGGCACGTATTCGCGCTCGGCGTTCAGCTTGTACAGCCCGCGGAACAACTGCTGCAGCACCTGCGACGAGAGCGAGTAGGAGTTGAGCGAGGGGTCCATCTGCTGAGGATCCTTCTCGATCGGGTACACGATGGTGTCAGGTTCGATGGCCAGCGCCGGCGTGAAGCTAAAAATCAGCAGCAAAGCCAGCAGCGCGGTGAGCAGCCTCTTCATGTGGGGAATCCCTCCTTGCAAAATGAATGTCAGCGCGAGAAAAGAATCATATTTAACCGGCCATATCATAGCACAAGCCCTTTTTAATGTCAATCTTGCCAGTGAAACTTTGCGCCCATGCACTACATGCCCCGCAGATGCGCATGGCGCTTGACAAAGCGCGGCTTCCGTGCTATACTGTAAGGGTCTGGGAGCCGGGCGACACTGCGGTAAAACGGCGCAGTGTTGTCACTTTTATGTGACGGCACCCGGCTTATTTTCTATCTGTTAGGTAGGGAGGTCTGTATCGTGGCGGAAGCAAGCTCGTTTAACCGCGTGGTGCTCACCCCGGACGGGAAACGCAAGCTGGAGGAAGAGCTGAACGAACTCAAGACGGTCAAGCGCGTGGAAGTCGCCAAGGACATCGAGGTAGCCCGTTCCTTCGGCGACCTGAGTGAGAACGCCGAGTACGACGAAGCAAAGAATGAACAGGCGCGCATCGAGGGGCGGATCCGCCAGCTCGAGGAGATGCTGCGCAACGCCGAGGTCGTCGACGAATCCGAGATTCGCAGCGACGTGGTGGGCGTGGGCAGCGCGGTGCGCGTGTTCGATATGGAATACGATGAAGAGGACACCTATACGCTGGTGGGCGCGACCGAGGCCGAGCCCGCTAAATTGCGCGTATCCGCCGAATCGCCGATCGGCCAGGCGCTGATGGGCAGCAAGGTGAACGCGGTGGTCGAGGCGCAGACGCCCGGCGGCCTGGTCAAGTTTAAGGTGCTCGAGATATCGCGCGCCAAATAGCGTGTCCCGGTGCGGCCAAGACTCAGGAATTGAATTCTCGCAAGAGATTTTTTTCATTTGGCAAGGAGCCTTCGCTGCGGCATAGCAGCGCTGCGGAAAGCTACGAGCGACGCAGCCGGGCGGAATGTGATCCGCTGGGAGCTTAAGGATTGGTTGTGTCAGGACACGGATGGGAGAGCATGCATGGCAGACGGAATTTTAACCGGCATCCCCATGGAGGATGAGTCCGAGCAGACTCGTATCCGCATGGAGAAGCTGCAAGGCCTCAGGGACTTAGGGCGCGACCCCTACGAATTGGTCAGTTTCAACCAGACCCATGAGTCGGCGGACATTCTCAAGGGTTTTGATGCGCTGGAGGGCCAGCCGGTGACGATCGCCGGGCGCATGATGTCGCGCAGGATCATGGGCAAGGCCAGCTTCGCCCACCTGCTCGATGCCAAGGGCCGCATCCAGGTCTACTTCAAGCGCGACGACCTGGGCGAGGAGGCTTACGAGCAGTTCAGGGACTACGACCTCGGCGACGTGTTGGGCGTGGCCGGCTTCGCGTTCAAGACGCGCACCGGCGAGGTCAGCGTGCACGCCCAGTCGGTCACCCTGTTGGCCAAGTGCCTGCATCCGCTGCCCGAGAAGTTCCACGGGCTCAAGGACACCGACACCCGCTATCGCCAGCGCTACCTCGACCTGATCGTCAATCCCGAGGTGCGCGATACCTTTGTCAAGCGCTCGCAAATCCTGCGCGAAATCCGCGCGTTCCTGGACGCGCGCGGCTACCTTGAGGTGGACACGCCGGTGCTCGGCACGCTCGAGATCGGCGCGGCCGCGCGCCCGTTCGTCACCCACCACAACGCGCTGGACATCGACATGTTCCTGCGCATCGAAACCGAGCTTCATTTGAAGCGGCTGGTCGTGGGCGGGCTCGATCGGGTGTACGAGGTGGGCCGGATCTTCCGCAACGAGGGCATGGACACCCGCCACAACCCCGAGTTCACCTCGGTCGAGCTGTATCAGGCCTATACCGACTACATGGGCATGATGGAATTGATCGAGGCGCTGTTCAAGCAGGTGATGCTGAACGTGTGCGGCACGACCAGCATCACCTACCAGGGTCAGCCGATCAAAATCGGCGGCGCCTGGGAGCGCATGACCATGGCCGACGCGGTCAAGAAATATTCGGGCGTCGACTACTATGACTGGGCGGACGACGCGCAGGCGCGCGCGGCCTGTCAAGCGGCGGGTTTTGAGCCCGAAAAGAACTTCACGCGCGGCGAGTGCCTGAACCTGATGTTCGAGGAGACGGTGGAGCAGCACCTGATTCAGCCCACCTTCATCTACGACTACCCGATCGAGGTGTCTCCGCTGGCCAAGCGCAAGCTTTCCGACCCCGCGCTGACCGAGCGGTTCGAGTTCTTCATCGTGGGCTGCGAGTTCGGCAACGCGTTCTCCGAGCTCAACGATCCGATCGACCAGCGCGCGCGCTTCGAGCGCCAGGTGGCGGCCAAGCGGGCGCAGGGCGCAAACGCCTCGGTGGACGAGGACTTCTTGTGCGCGCTCGAGTACGGCCTGCCCCCGACCGGGGGCCTGGGCTTCGGCGTCGACCGGCTGGTGATGCTGCTGACCGACTCCGGCTCGATCCGCGACGTGCTGCTGTTCCCTACGATGAAACCGAAGGAATAAGAAAATGATGGCGGCGGCGTGAAGCCGCCGTCATATTTATGCCACGTTGGAGGGATTTTATGCCTACAGCCAAGCCGACCTGGGCGCAGATCAAGAACCACTTACACTACGGCAAGTGGATCTACCTACTGATCGCGTTATTGTCCTGGTTTGGATACGACCTGGCCTACACCATGACCGAGTATCGCCCGCCCGACAATCGCAAGGTGGACTTCCAACTGGTGCAGGCCGGTTCGGTAGACGCCGATCGGCTGGGCGCGCTGGCTACGCGCGCGCTTGAAGCGGGCCGGATCCACGACGCTACGCTCGAACTGGTCGAATTCATGGGCCTGCCCTACGCCGGCGACCCGGAAACCGACGTATACGGCGCGCAGGTCTTCACCGTCAAGCTGCAGGCGCGCGAAGGCGATCTATGGGTGTTGCCGCGCGCTACATTTGAGCAATTGCAGCCGATGGGCGTGTTCGAGCCGCTGGACGGCTACATCGCGCGCGGGCTGATCCGCCCGAACGGCTCGGATCTGAAAGCGTTCACCTTGCCCGCCCCGTCGGACGAGGTCGACGCGGACGGCGCGCCGCTTGCGCCGAACGGCGAACCGGGCGTATACGCGCTGCCCGCGTCGCTGCTGCCCGCCCTCGCCCAGGCCGGCTACCGCGTCGAGGACGCCTGCGTTGCGCTGGTCGGCTTCTCCACCAACCCCGACACCGCCGCCGCGGTGCTCGGCTGGCTGATCGGCCAACCGCTGCCCGACGCGCCGACAGAGTAGGGCGCGCCGCGATCATGCGCCGGCGCAAGGGAAACAGGGGGCTGTAGCATCGCAAAGAGACGCTACAGCCCCTCTTTTATTTGCGCCTGCTCCCTTCGGCAGGAGCCGATGCCCACCATTCCTCTCCAAGGGAGGAACGGTGGGCAATGCTTCGCGGTATTTCGTGAACGGGCCCTGCGTGCGCTGTGCGCAGTCTACCCCCTTCCCCAAAGCATAAACATATGTTTTGTTTAGAAGAGCCCCTCCAATCCTTCGATCAACGTCTGACGCGCCGCTTCCGCCTTCTCGAGTGAGGCGGTCAGCTCGTCGAGCCGGGCGCTCAAGTCCGCGTCGGGCTCCTCCATCCCGGCCAGTTCATCGCGCAATGCGCCCTCTTCCTTTATCAGCGTACCGATCTCGTCGTTGACTGTGCGCAACTGCGCAGCCGCCGCGCGCAATGCGTCAAGCTTGGCTGCGAGCGCTTCGCTGTCGCCGCCCGCCTCCTGCGCCGCCTGCAGCTCGCCTTGCAGACGTTCGATCTCGGCTGTAAGCGCCTCAATCTGCGCCGCTCCGTCCTCCATGGCGGTCAATTTGCCTTGCAGCGTCTCGACCAAGGCATTGAGCTCGGTTATCTGTGCGTTGAGCGCGGCGACATCGCCCGCGCCTTGTTCGGCCGCGGCCAGCTGATCCTTGAGCTTCGCAATCTCGCCCTCGAGCTCGGCGATGCGGGCGGAGCCGTCGTCCTTGCCTTCCAATTCACTCTTGAGCTTCGCAACCTCGCCCTCGAGCTCGGCAATCCGGGCGGAGCCGTCGTCCTTGCCTTCCAATTCTTCCTTGAGCTTCGCAACCTCGCCCTCGAGCTCGGCAATCCGGGCGGAGCCGTCGTCCTTGCCTTCCAATTCTTCCTTCAGCTTCGCAACCTCGCCCTCGAGCTCGGCGATGCGGGCGGAGCCGTCGTCCTTGCCTTCCAATTCACTCTTGAGCTTCGCAACCTCGCCCTCGAGCTCGGCAATCCGGGCGGAGCCGTCGTCCTTGCCTTCCAATTCACTCTTGAGCTTCGCAACCTCGCCCTCGAGCTCGGCAATGCGGGCGGAGCCGTCGTCCTTGCCTTCCAATTCACTCTTGAGCTTCGCAATCTCGCCCTCGAGCTCGGCGATGCGGGCGGAGCCGTCGTCCTTGCCTTCCAATTCACTCTTGAGCTTCGCAATCTCGCCTTCGAGCTCGGCGATGCGGGCGGAGCCGTCGTCAAAGTTGGCGATTTGCTCATTGAGCTGCCCAATTTGCCCGTCGCGCTCAGCCAGCAGAGCGTTGAGCGACGTGATCTGCCCTCCCAGTTGTTCTACCTGCGTCGCCTGATCGGCCAGTTGCTGCTTCGTCGCCTCGAGCTGCCCGGCCAACTCGCCCACCTGGGCTGAGAGCGCTTCGGCTTCGTCGGCCCGGGCGCGCAGTTGCTCGAGCTGCATCACCTGCTCGTTCAGCTCATCGATCTGCGTCTCTTGCTCGTCCATCAGCGCCGACTTGCCCGCCAGCTCGTCCTGCGTACGGGTGAGCTCGTCCTCCCGCTGCGCCAGCTGGTCGGCGAGCGTCTGCTTTTGATGAAGGGCCGCGTCGAGCTCGGCCTGCTTCGCGCCCAGTTCGCCCTGCGCTTCCTCGAGCAGCACACCCCTGCCCGCCAAATTCTCCTCGCTCTCGGTCAGCAGACCCTCGAGCTCGGCGATGCGGGCGATGTGATCATCCATTTGCTTCGAAACCGCGTTGAGCTCGCCGATCGTATCCTCGGCCTGCTTGACTTCTTTGTCGAGCGCCGACTTCTCGCTCTGCGTCCTGCGCAGCGCGCTCTGCAAGCCCGACAGCTGCTTTTTCAGCGAGGCGATCTTGCCATTGGCCTCGTTGATTTGCAGTGCATCCGCCTCCATCAGCTGCGCATACTCGTCGATCTCGCGCTGCATCACGGCGAGTCGATCCGACGCGGCCGTGAGCTGAAGCGCCTGATCCTGCGCGCTTCTGTCGAGTTCGTCGCGCTGGGCTTGCGCGTCGGTCAGTTGCGCCTGCGCCTCGGTCAACTGCGCCGTCAGCTGTTCGTTGGCCGCCTTGAGCTGTTTGAGCTCCTTCTGAGCGTCGCCGAGCGATTGGTTGGCGCTGCCCAGTTCCTGCGTGCTGGCGGCCAGGTCGCGCCGCGCCGCGCCCATGTTGCCGCCCAGCACCGCGGCCACAATGGTCACGCCCACCAACGCGACCACCAACAGAATTGCCAGGTTTTTCTTCATACTTGTCCCCTCCTCACATATTTGTATGAGATCGATGGAACCGGGTATACTAGTCGCAAACGAAAAGGAGTGAATTCAGTTGATGTTGGATCGCATATCATTGGTCTTGGTCATCATCGGCGCCATCAATTGGCTGCTGATCGGGCTCTTCGGATTCGACCTCGTGGCCTACATCTGCGGCGGGCAGGCCGCCGTGGTCAGCCGGATCATCTACACCGTTGTAGGCATCGCCGGCCTATGGAGCATCTCGCTACTCTTCCGCGAACGCGACGAAGACCACGATCGCGACCGCGACCGCGAGCGCGCACACGACTGATGCCGGGGACGGGCCGATGTAGGCATCGACCCCTACCTCCTTCCATGTTGATGTTTCACGTGGAACAATTTTCTAAAGAAGGCGTGGTCATGTTTCACGTGAAACATGACCACGCCCCTTTTTACCGCAGCTGATAGACCATCTTGCCACCGACCATCGTCCACAGCACATTCAAATCATCATCCAGCAGCACGAGGTCGGAAGGCGCGCCGGGGACGATCTCGCCGCCCGGGACGCCGATCGCGCGGGCCGGATTGAGCGTGGCCATTTGCAGCGCATGCGTAAGCGGCACACCCGCCGCCCGGTGCATGTTGCGCACGGCGCGCTCCATCGTCAGCGTGCTGCCCGCGAGGTTTCCCTCGGCCAGCCGCGCAGCGCCGAGCGACACGAACACGCGGTGCGCGCCCAGCGCATACTCGCCGTCCGGGCGATCGGCGGCCTCCATGGCGTCGGTGACCAAGATGCAACGATCCCTTCCCTTGGCGCGATAACATAACTCGAGCGTCGTGCGATGCAGGTGCATCAGGTCGGCAATCAGCTCGACCGACAGGCGATCGTCGATCAACGCCGCGCCGGGTACGCCGGGCGCGCGGTGGTTCAGCGCAGTCATGCCGTTGAACATGTGCGTGATGTGGGTCAGACCGTGCGCGGCCGCCTCCCCAATCTGCTCGCAAGTGGCATCGGTGTGTCCGGCCGACAGCCTTACCTTATCGCGCAGCACGTCCATCAGCTCAAGCGCGCCCGGCACTTCGGGGGCCAGCGTGAGCAGCTTGACCGCATGTTCGAGGCCGGAGGTCAAACGGCGGTATTCGTCGAGGATGGGGGCTACGATGAACTGCGGCGGCTGCGCGCCCTGCCGTGCTCGGTTCAGGTACGGCCCCTCCAGATGGCAGCCCAGCACGCGCGCGCCGTCTGTGCCGGACATGGCTGCGCCCACGCCTTTGAGCGCCGCGCGGATATCCTTGAACGAGGCCGACATCGTCGTGGGCAAGAAGCCGGTCACGCCGTGGGCGGCCACACTGCGCGCCATGGCGCGCACGTCGGCTTCTCCCCGCATCGTATCGCAGCCGGCGATGCCGTGGATGTGCACGTCGATGAAGCCGGGCGAGAGCAGCGCGCCGGGCGCGTCGAGCACCTCCTCGCCGGGGCGCGGCGACAGCGCGTCGCCCATCTCCAGCACGCAGTCGCCCTCCACGCGCACGGTAACCCCGTACGCCCCACGCCGCCCATCAAACAGGCACCCCGGTCGAATCAACATAAGTACACCCCCAATAGAAATCGCACTCAACCCCGAGCCCTCCCCCAACGGGTGGGTTCGGGAGGGCCGGAGCCCTCCCGCGCAACGCCCCGCCGGCAGATGCGCGTGATCTAAACTTAGCCATTGCATGTATTCGCTCTTTCTATTATAATAGGAATGCTGAAAACTGGCAAGCGTCCTTGCGACTTTTCCTGGTTTTTGGTTTCGCATGAATTATGGAGGCATCTGTGGACAAAAAGCGGAACGCGCGCCCATCCTGGCTGAAGGTAATCATCATAGTCTCGCTGGTCAGTGTGGGCGCCTACTTCGTCGCGCGGGGCATCGTCAATCACTACTCGTCCCACCTGGGTACCGCACGGCCCACGCCGGCCTACGCGGGTCAGTCGGTCGAGCCGCTGGGCGACGGCATGGTATACTACGACGGCGCAACGCTGCACGCGCTGAACGACCGCGGCCGGCCGGTCTGGAGCTACGCCGCCGGCATGAACGCCGGCTTCTCGGTGGGCTCGGGCGGCGTAGCCACCTGGTCGGGCAACATGCTGTCGCTGCTGACCGAAGGCCGTGGCGAGACGCTGTTCAGCGGCGAGGTGGACGGCCCGGTAATCAATGCGCGCCTGGGTACGATGTACGCCGCGGCACAGGTGGGCGAGGAGCACAACAGCACCATGCTGGTCATGGAGGTCAGCGGTCGGCCGGTGGAAAAGATCGAGCTCAAGAACACGACGGTGCTCGACTTCGGGTTCTTCAACAACGACACGCTGTTGTGGGTGATGGGTTTGGACACCGAAGGCACGGTGCCCGTGTGCTCAATCAGCACCTACCGCCCCGGGCGGATGTTGCTGGGCACGATCACCGACACCCGGCAGGTGCTGTACGAGGTGGTGTTCCAGTCGAACATCCGCGCGGTGGGCACCACCCACATCCGCGACTACCAGTATGGCAACAAGGAAATCAAGGAAAACGCCATGCTGGTGTACGGCTGGTATCTGATGAGCATCGACGACCGCTCGTCCAACCCGCTGATGGCGTTCGTGCCCACCGGCCAGTCGGACGGCGCGAGCGGCTTCAATGATCTGCGCATGATCCGGGGGCAGCAGGACCAATGGGTGCGCCTGCCGCTGCCCGCCATCCGGGTGATGGCCTTCGGCGACGCGGTGTACGCGTTCACCAACCAGGAGGTCATGGTCATCCGCATGGGCGAGGTCACGCCCGCGATCTACACGCTGCCCATCTACGTGGACGGCGTGCTGGGCATCACCGGCAACAAGACGGCCATCGTGACATCGGGCGGCGGGGTTCAGTTAATTCCGCTCCCGTAGCGCAATCCGGATATGCCCAAACAAAAGGAGGGACATCACTTGAACATGTGGGGCTTTAACATCGTGGACTTGGTGATCATCGCGGTTCTGCTCTTGTCGGTGATATCGGGGATGTACAAAGGCTTGCTGACGTCCGCATTGACCACCTTGGGCTTCGGCGCGGCCTTCTTCGGCGCGCGGGCGTTCTACCCGGAGCTGTCGCACGCGATCCAGGCCAATTCCAGCCTGATGGACGTGTTGGCGTATTACCTGGGCGCCTCCGACCTGTTTAAGACCGTGGGCCTGGCGGAGAAGGCCGTGTCGGGCGCGGCGCAAAATGGGCTGCTGGCGCAAGCGGTGAACGACCTCAAGCTCAGCCGGCTGCCCGACGCCATCATCAAGGCGTTCCAGGCCAATGTGGACAAGCAGATCTTCTCGGGCAAGGGGCTGGACAGCCTCGCCGACTATCTGAACCAGACGATCTTCGGCGCCGCGATCAACGTAATCTCGTTCCTGGTGCTGTTCATCGTGGCCTACCTGCTGGTGATGCTGATCGTGAACCTGCTCAACAACGTGTTCCATTTCCCGCTGCTCAAACACTTCGACTGGCTGCTGGGCGGCGCGTTCGGGCTGATCCGCGGCGTGATTATCGTGTCGCTGGTGCTGGCGGTGGTGCCGCTGGCGATGTCGGTCATCAACATCGACACCATCAACCAGATGATCCGCACCTCCCAACTGGCCGGCTACTTCCCGCAGGAGTTCGCCGTCGCGGATATCATCGCTAAAGCATTCCGGTAACGGAAACCGCATAGACTCTTGGTTGATGAGGGGAGGATGCTTCATGTTAAAGCTGAACTATCTGGAGGCCATGGGCCAGGCGACCGAGCGGATGAGCAAGGGCGGCGTGTTGCTGACGGTGACGGGCGATAGGCCCAATACCATGACGATCGGCTGGGGCGCGATCGGCTTTAGCTGGAACAAACCGATGATGATGGTCATGGTACGCCCCTCGCGCCATACGTTTGAACTGCTCAACAAGGCCGGCCGGTTCTCGGTCAGCGTGCCGCGCGCCGGCGACCTCAAAGGGGAACTGATGTTTGCCGGCACCGAATCGGGCCGGACGGTGGACAAGTTCCAGGGGCACGGGCTCACGTGCGCGCCCGGTCTGACCGACGGGATCAAGATCGTCGCCGAGTGTCCGTTGCATATCGAATGCGTGGTGAGGCATGTGCAGGACATGACCGGCGATCTGCTGGACGACAGCGTGCGGCTGAGCGCCTACCCGAAGGGCGACCTTCACCGGCTGTACTTCGGCGAGATCGTCGAATGCTATCGGACCGATCAAAGTTAATTTTTGAATAGACACTTGTCCGATTCTCAAACATGCCCTATAATGCATAGTTAGCGCATCCTTGCCTTGATGAGAAGTCAAGGCCGCAAGTCCATAAGGAGGTGAAACCTACATGAACCAATACGAAGTCATGTATGTGATCGACACCGCTCTCGAAGAGCAGGCCCGCCAGGACACCGTCGCCCGTTTCGCGGCGCTGGTTGAACAAAACGGCGGCCAGGTCGATCGCATCGACGAGTGGGGCAAGCGTCGCTTGGCCTACGCCATTGACTACAAGACCGAGGGCTACTACGTGCTGATGTACGTCACCGCCCCGCCCGCCCTGCCGCGCGAGCTCGAGCGAAACCTGCAAAACGCCGATGCCATTCTGCGTTACCTGGTGATTCGCTTTGAGGGCGCGCTGCCGCCTAAGCGCGAGCCGTTGAGGCCCTTCGCGCCCGCGCAGGCCGCCGAGGCCGAGCCGGAAACCCCGGCCGTTGAGGCCGCACCGGCCGCAGAGGAAGCGCCTAAAGCACCGGTCGCAGAGGAAGCCGCCGAACCCGTCCAGGGTTAAAGGCAGGGATTGAGCATGAACAAAGCGATTCTAATCGGAAATCTCACCCGCGATCCCGAGGCGCGTACCACGTCTTCGGGCATACCGATGACCACCTTTACGCTGGCGGTCAACCGGCGCTTTACCAACCAGCAGGGTGTACGCGAGGCGGATTTCATTCCCATCATCACCTGGCGTCAGCAGGCGGAGCTGTGTGCCCGCTACCTGACCAAGGGCCGCAAGTGCGCGGTGGTCGGCACGATTCAGACCCGTTCCTATGATGCGCAGGACGGCACGAAGCGGTACGTCACCGAGGTGGTCGCGGACGAGGTGGAATTCATCGGTGCCCAGAGCCAAGGCGGTGCCGGCGGCTATGCGGACAATGTACCGCCGCCCCCGGAACCCGCGAGCTTCTCGCCCAAGGCGGCGGCTCCCAGCTTTGGCGAAGCGGATGACGACGAATTGCCGTTCTAGGGCGGCAAGCGCCGATCGGTTCTGACGCCGCCTGACGGGTTTTCCCGCCCGGTCGACGCCCGAACGAATCATCGCTTACCGAAATCATCACGAGTAGGAGGAAGGACACATGTCTGAGGATAGAGGCGATCGCGGCGCACGGCGTCCGCGCGGCCGCAAGCCGCGCCGGAAAGTCTGTATGTTCTGCGTGGACAAAATCAAGCACATCGACTACAAGGACACCGCGCGTCTTCGCCGCTTCACCAACGAGCGCGGCAAGATCGTACCCCGCCGCATGAGCGGCGCGTGCGCCAAGCATCAGCGTCAGATCTCCATCGCCATCAAGCGCGCGCGGACGATCGCACTTTTGCCGTACGCCACCGACTGATTTGGATGGCCCTGAAGCAGAGCTTCGGGGCCATTTTTTCCCGTTTGGCGATGGTATAATGATCCGGGGGTATGCAAAAGGGGTTGGAGGGCAAGCCCTCTGTGTTCAATTGCCCACATCGGCCCGCCATGCCTGTCCCCCTGGGATTGGCCCTTCCCATTTTCCGCTTGGAGGGAAACAGGTTCCGCACCATATATGACGGGGCCGCGGCGCTCGATCAGCGCCGCGGCCCCGTCTATCCTTCGAATCAACCCGTCAATCGTCTTCCCCGCCCTTAGGCGCGGGCATCTTCTGCATCAGCTTGACGAACAGGAAGATCAAAATCAGCACCAGAAACGTGCCGCACAGGCCCAGCCCGGCCACGATAAAGCCCTTTGAAAGGATCGTCATACCTTCATACATCGTCGCTTCCTCCTTTAAATGCCGCTACACAGCCAATCCTTGGGTTTCGCGCGAATTTCTAAGCCTTGGCTGTGCCGCAGCGCTAACCCGCCATCATCGCGACCAGCGTAATCAGCATCGAGCCCGCCACGATCGAGCCGATTTGACCCGAGGCGTTGGCGCTGATGGCCTGCATCAACACGAAATTGTACGGATCGTCTTCCTTGGCCATCTTCTGGATCACGCGCGCGCTCATCGGGAATGCCGAGATGCCGGCCGCGCCCACCATCGGGTTGATCTTGTTCTTTCTGAACAGGTTGAGCAGCTTTGCGAACAGCACGCCGCCCGCGGTATCGAACACGAACGCCAGCAGGCCCATGCCCATAATCAGCAGCGTGTCCAGGCGCAGGAACTTGTCGGCCAACATCGTCGAACCGATCGTCAGGCCCAGCAGGATCGTGACCAGGTTGCCCAACTCCTTCTGCGCGGTCTGGCTGAGGCTGTTGAGCACGCCGCACTCGCGCAAGAGGTTTCCGAACATCAGCGCCCCGATCAGCGGCGCGCTCATCGGTACCACGATGCCGCTGACCACGGTAATCAGGATGGGGAACACGATCAGCGTGAGACGCGATACGCGCTGCTCGTGGTAGTCCATGCGAATCTGGCGCTCCTGCTTGGTGGTCAGCGCGCGAATGACCGGCGGCTGGATGATCGGCACCAGCGACATGTAGCTGTAGGCCGCCACCGAGATCGGCGCCATGTAGTCGGTGAGTTTGAAGTAGTTGGCCACGTACAGCGTGGTCGGGCCGTCGGCCGCGCCGATGATGCCGATCGCCGCCGATATCTTCATAATCAGCGACTGGTCGGAGACGCCGAACACCGGGCCGACCGTGACCAGCGACAAGAGGAATGTGGCGAAGATGCCGAACTGCGCCGCCGCGCCGAAGAAGATCATCGAGGGGTCCTTGAGCAGCGGGGAGAAATCGCACATCGCACCCACCGCGATGAAGATCAAAATCGGGAACAGCTCGTTGGCAATGCCGGCGTTGAACAGCACGGTCAAAAAGCCCGGCTCGTGCGCGGTGCCCAGCACCGAGGGCATCATGGTCTCCAGCACCGGCGGCAGGTTGGCGAGAATCGCGCCGAAGCCGATTGGCAGCAACAGCGCCGGTTCGTAGTCCTTCTTGATCGCGAGGTAGATCAGCGTGCCGGCGATCAGGAACATGACCAGCGTCTTGAGCCCGGGCCCGCTGACCATGTAGAGGATGCCCGAGAACAGTTCTTGGAACAGACCTTGCATGTCGACATCTCCCCCTTGGTAATCATCTCGCCCATTATAGCAGGCCCCGGCGGTCATCGCAACGCCTGCCCCAGAAAGAAGCTGAAAATCTTTGCGCCCTCGGTTGTACTTTACACACAAATCTTATATAATGAAATGCAAATCGTTGAGCGGAGGGCCTGTCGGTGTCGAAAATCGTCGCGGTGACCAATCAAAAGGGGGGCGTCGGCAAGACCACCACCACCGTCAACCTGAGCGCCTGCCTGGCCGAGGCGGGCAAGCGGGTGCTGCTCGTAGACGCAGATCCCCAGGGCAACGCCTCGAGCGGCCTGGGGCGGCCCGGCGATCCCGGCAAGACGCTCTACCAGGTGCTGATCGAGGGCCTCGAAGCGCGTGAAGCGATCGTTGCCACCGCGACGCCCGGCCTGTTCCTGCTGCCGGCCTCGATCGAGATGGCGGGCGCGGAAATCGAGCTGGTCTCGATGCCGGGCCGCGAGGCGATGCTAAAGCGCGCGCTCGAATCCATAAGATCCGATTACGACTACCTGCTGATCGACTGTCCGCCGTCGCTGGGGCTTTTAACGCTCAACGCGCTGACCGCCGCCGACAGCGTGCTGGTGCCCATCCAATGCGAGTACTACGCGCTCGAGGGCGTGGGCCAGCTGATGAACACGCTGAACTTGGTGCGCAAGCGGCTGAACCCGGAGCTTATGGTCGAGGGCGTGCTGCTGACGATGCTGGACGGGCGCACCAATTTGGGGCTCCAGGTCGTGGACGAGGTCAAGAAGCACTTCCGCGACCGTGTGTTCTCCACGATCGTGCCGCGCAATGTGCGCCTGGGCGAAGCGCCCAGTCACGGATTGCCGATTCACCTGTACGACGCGCGCTGCCCGGGCACGACGGCTTACCGCGAGTTGGCCGCGGAGGTCATCGACCGCAACGAGGGTGACGACTGGTAGCGGCGATCCATTCCCCCAAGAAGGGAAACGGGGATGGGCCGCCCCCTGGTGCTGCAGCCCCAATCATGATAAGTATTGTAGCGAGGAATGAAATGATATGGCCAAGGCGGTGAAACACGCTCTGGGGCGGGGGTTGGACGCGCTGCTCGGCGGCGCGCAGGCAAGCGAAGCCGCACCGATGGCCGCCGAGCCCATGCAGCCGGGCGACGCGGTGCTTCAGCTTCGCATCGCCGACATCGACCCCAACCGCACGCAGCCGCGCCGGCGGTTCGACGAGGACGCGCTCGGCGAGCTGGCCGCGTCGATCGCCAGCGTGGGCGTGATCCAACCGGTGATCGTGCGGGAGCTTAACGGGCGCTACCAGCTGATCGCGGGTGAGCGGCGCTGGCGCGCGGCGCGTATGGCGGGGCTTTCCGAGATACCCGCGATCGTGCGCGACTGGGACGAGGTCAAGCGGCTCGAGGTAGCGCTGATCGAGAACCTGCAGCGCGACGACCTGAATCCGATTGAGGAGGCGCAGGGCGTCAGGCAACTGATGGAGCAGTGCGGTTACACGCAGGAGGCCGCGGCCGAGCGGCTGGGTAAGAGCCGCAGCGCGCTGGCGAACCTGCTCAGGCTGCTGACGCTCGACGGCCGGGTGCTTATGCTGGTCGAGGGCAAGCAGCTCTCGGCCGGGCACGCGCGCGCGCTTGTCGCGATCGAGGACAAAAACGAGCAGGTGCGGCTGGCCAACCTGTGTATGGCGCAGGGCTGGTCGGTACGCCAACTCGAAAAGATATGCCAGCAGGCGCGCGCAGGCGCAGATGAAGCGCCTGTTCCAAAAGCCGCCGTGCCGCGCGAGGTGCGCGAGCTGGAGCGCCTCGCGCGCGAGGCGTTCGGTACCAAGGCGCAGCTGGATGGCGACCTGCAAAAGGGCAAGCTGGTGCTCCATTATTATTCGGCCGATGACCTACAGCGCATCTGGGACGTGCTTGCAGGAATTCGATAATCATCTTTTGAGGGGGCGAGGGATTGGTCAACGAGTTTGAACTAAACATCCTGGAGGTATTGTCCGAGGACGCGCGTACGCCGATCGAGCGGATCGCGCTGATGACGGGCGCGGCGGCGAGTGAAGTGGCCGAAGCCATCGCCCGTATGGAGGCGCAGAAGATCATCGTGCGCTACCCCGCGATGATTAACTGGGACGCGGTTAACCGCGACCAGGTGGAGGCGCTGATCGAGGTCAGGGTGTCGCCGCAGCGCGGCGAGGGCTTCGACGCGATCGCCGAGCGCATTTACCGCTTCGAGGAGGTGTCCTCGGTCTACCTGATGTCGGGCGCGTACGACCTGATGGTGCTGGTGCGCGGCAGCACGCTCAAGCAGCTGGCCCAGTTCGTATCCGAGAAGTTGTCGACGCTCGAGCACGTGCTGTCGACGGCCACCCACTTTGTGCTCAAGCGCTACAAGGATAACGGCGTCGTGCTCGAGGGCGACGGTCCCGACGATCGATTGGCGGTGAGCCCGTGAATTACGATCAGATTTTGTGCCGCCGCATAAGCGACGTGCCGCCGTCCGGCATCCGCAAGTTCTTCGACATCGTGAGCGAGATGAAGGACGCGATCTCGCTGGGCGTGGGTGAACCCGACTTCAACACGCCCTGGAGCTACAACGACGCCGCGATCTACTCGCTGCGCCAAGGCAAGACCCACTACACCAGCAACTGGGGCCTGATCGAGCTCAGGCGCGCGATTTCCAAGTACGGCCAGCTGCGCTTCGGCGTCGAGTACGACCCGGCCAAGGAGATATTGGTCACCGTGGGCGCGTCGGAGGGCATCGACCTGGCGCTGCGCGCGCTGATCGAGCCGGGCGATGAGGTGCTGGTGCCCGACCCAACCTATGTGTCGTATAAGCCGGGCATCGTGTTCTCGGGCGGAACGTGCGTGACCATCCCGACCGTAGCTTCGGACAATTTCCGCATGACGCCCGAAGCGCTCAAGGCGGCGATTACAGAAAAGACGAAGGCGCTGATCTTCCCGTATCCGAATAACCCGACCGGCGGCGTGATGCGCAGGGAGCACATGCAGGCGATCGCCGACGTGCTCAAGGGCACAAACATCATCGTAATCGCCGATGAAATCTACGCGGAGCTGACCTACGGCGGCGAGCGGCACGTGAGTTTCGCCAGCCTGCCCGGCATGTGGGAGCGCACGATCACGCTGAACGGCTTTTCGAAGGCGTTCGCGATGACGGGCTGGCGCATGGGCTATGCCGCAGGGCCTAGGGAACTGCTCGCGGTGATGTGCAAGATCCACCAATACACGATGCTGTGCGCGCCGACGGCTGGGCAGTACGCGGCGCTGGAGGCGATTTCCATCGGGATGAAGAACGACTTTACCGACGTAATGCACATGGTGCGCGCGTATGACCGGCGACGGCGGTTGGTGGTCGGTTTGCTGAATAACGCGGGGCTGGATTGCTTTGAGCCGGGCGGGGCGTTCTATGCGTTCCCGTCGGTGAAGCGAACGGGGATGAATGCGCAGGAATTCTGCACGGAGCTGCTCAAGCAGCAGAAAGTGGCCTGCGTGCCCGGCGACGCGTTCGGCGAGCTGGGCGAGGGGCATATCAGGATATCGTATGCGGCGGCGACCGACAAGCTGATCGAGGCGATGAAGCGGATCGAGAAATTTGTGAAGGGCAGGGCGTAAAAGATAGGGGGAGGTTCCCCACGTGAGCGTGACGAAAATCCAGAGGACAAAGCCCTCTGGATTTTTGTCATGCTCATGAGGGGAAGAAACCCTTCCCCTCGCTCTACTTATCGCGTATGGCGCTCCTCAGGTCGTCCAGCGCCTTGGACAGCTGCGGCGCGACGCGCGACTCGTTCGCGATCTTGTTGCAGCCGTGCATGACCGTCGTGTGGTCGCGCCCGCCGAACGCGTCGCCGATCCGCGTCGTCGACAGGCTCGTCATTTCTCTGCACAAATACATCGCCACCTGCCGTGGCAGCGCGATCTCCCGATGCCGCTTCGCCGAGGTCAGCTCTGCCCGGTCCAGCCGGTAATAGTCCGCCACCACCTGCATGATGAGGTCCGGCGTAATCCGCTTCGCGTCCCTCACCCCGACCAGGTTCGACAGCGATTGCTGCGCCAGTTCCAGCGTCACGCTCTGGCGCTTGACCGTCGCCTCCGCATTCACCCGCGTCAGCGAGCCCTCGAGCTCCCGGATGTTCGATTCTACCTTCTCCGCAATGAAGCTCAGCACCTCGTCCGGGATGTCATAGTGCTCGGTCGCCGCCTTCTTCCGGAGTATCGCCACGCGCGTCTCATAGTCCGGCTTCTGGATGTCGGCGATCAGCCCCCACTCGAACCGAGACCGCAGCCGCTCCTCCAGCGTCGGGATGTCTTTCGGCGGACGGTCCGACGAGATCACGATCTGCTTGCCGCCCGTGTGCAGGTGGTTGAACGTGTGGAAGAACTCCTCCTGCGTCGAGGTTTTGCCCGCGATGAACTGGATGTCGTCCACCATCAGCACGTCCACATTGCGCAGCCTGTCGCGCAGCTCCGTCGTGGTCTTATTCTGGATCGCCTCGATGACGTCGTTGGTGAACCGCTCGCTCGTGATGTAGAGCAGCTTCACCGACGGATTCTCCGCGCGCATGTGGTGCCCGATCGCGTGCATCAGGTGGGTCTTGCCCAGTCCCACGCCGCCGTACAGGAACAGCGGGTTATACGCGTCGTTCGGGATCTCCGCCACCGCCAACGACGCCGCGTGCGCAAACCGATTCGACTCGCCCACCACAAACGTGTCGAAGGTATACTTGGGGTTGAGCAAGTCTGTTCGATCCATGCCCTCCGCGCCCAGCGCCGACAGATTGAGCGGCGCGGGATCGTTGGCGTTCACGATGAACACCTCGTACTCCTGCCCGAACACCTCGCGCACCGCGCCCGAGATCATCGAGCTATAGCGCTGGCGCAGCACATTCATGCCGGTCATATCCTTGGTGCCCAGCACCATCTTTCCGTCTTCCGCCATCATCACGATGAGCGTACGGATCCAGGTATTAAAAGCGGGATAGGTGATGCTTTTGTTATTTTCCAGCCTCCTCAATACCTCGGCCCATCGATCTTGATGTATCATTGGTATCCCCCAATATCATTTCATGAAAAAGACTTATCCACAAAAAATCCACAGCACGTGGAAAACTTTCGGGCGAGTGGGGATAAGTTCGTGCCTATCATATCAAAAATTTGGAGGTCAATCAAGCGCTCGGCACGGATTTTTCGGGACTTGTCGCAAAAAATGTTTCGGGGAGAATGGGGGTGGAATGGTGAGGCGTGAAACGACCATATAGATTTGTATATCGGCTGTTTATGGGATTATTTCCTATTTATATAGTGATTCCTGAGAAGCACAAGGTTTTTTGGGGTATCGACCCTCAAAGATATCGTGTTGATGGGCGGTGGATGGAGTGGGGAAAGCAGGGAAGATTGATATTTCTAACGCGGTAATGTATAATGGATGCCGAGTGAAGCATCCGGAGGGATTTTGAGATGAAATTGGGCGTGGTGGGCCTCCCCAACGTCGGCAAGAGCACGTTATTCAACGCGATCACCTGCGCGGGCGCGCAGGCGGCGAATTACCCTTTCTGCACGATCGAGCCCAACACCGGCGTGGTGCCGGTGCCCGACGCGCGGCTCGACGTGCTTGCCGAGATGTACAAGCCCGAGAAATACACGCCGGCGGTGCTTGAGTTTGTGGACATCGCGGGGCTGGTCAAGGGTGCGAGCCGCGGCGAGGGCCTGGGCAACAAGTTTCTGAGCCACATCCGCGAGGTGGACGCGATTGTGCACGTGGTGCGCTGCTTTGAAGACGACAATGTGATCCACGTCGAGGGCTCGGTCGATCCCGCGCGCGACATCGAAACCATTCAGATGGAGCTGATCCTGTCGGACCTGGAGACGATCGCCAAGCGCCGCGACAAGGCCGCGCACCTGGTCAGGAACGGCGAAAAGCGGCACCAGGACGAGCTGAACGCGGCCGAAGCGCTGACCGAGCATTTGAATCAGGGCAAGCCGGCGCGTACCTGCCGCTTAAGCGATACAGGCAAAGAAGTCGCGCGCGGGTGGTTCCTGCTGACGACCAAGCCGGTGATCTACGCCGCCAACATTGCGGAGGGCGATCTGGGGACGGATGAGGACGCGCTGCGGATGGTACAAGTGGTGAAGGGGATCGCGCGGGACGAAGGCAGCCAGGTGCTGGTGATATCGGCGAAGGTGGAGGAGGAGATCGCTCAGCTGCCGATCGAGGAGAAGCAGCTGTTTTTGGAGGAGATGGGCATCGGCGCGTCGGGGCTGGACCGGCTGGTGCAGGTGTGCTATCGGCTGTTGGGGCTTATCAGTTATTTGACTGCGGGGCCCAAGGAAGTACGCGCGTGGACGATCGAGCAAGGAACGAAGGCGCCGCAGGCGGCGGGCAAGATCCATAGCGATTTCGAGCAGGGGTTTATCCGGGCGGAGATCGTGGCATATGAGGATTTGGTAAGGGAGGGGAGCATGGCCGCGTGTAAGGAAAAGGGCCTGGTGCGCTCGGAGGGCAAGGAATATGTGATGAAGGACGGCGACGTAACGCTGTTCCGGTTTAATGTATAGGGAAGATGGGAAAAAAGGGAGAAAAGCGGATCTCTTCCCCGCGTGAGCGTGATGGGAGTCCAGAGGGCAAAGCCCTTTGGCGGGGCTTGGGGCAGCGCCCCAACGTTCCCCCGTTCCCCGTCCCCTGCGCCGCCTCATCCGTCCTCAAACGCCAGGACCGTGAAGCCGGTACCGTGAGAAGGCGGCGCGGCGTTCCCGATGTTTTGAATTTCGCGGGCGACGCCGAAGGCGGAGCCTGCGAAATTTAGAACGAGTCCGTCCCTGCTCCATAAAGCCGGTCAGGGGAACGGGGTTACGCCAAGGGCTGCGCCCCTGGACCCCGCCAAATGGACTTTGCCCCTTTGGAATCCCTATGACCGCTCGCGCGGGGAGGAGCCGTAATGGGCATAAATTGTGGAGAAAATGATCGCTTATCCCGGCGTCGTCCACCGCTTGTCCCGGTTCCCGCCTCCCCAAAAACCCTGCCACCGCCTACCCTAAACGACCTTATCCACATTATCCCCATCCCTATTACTATGACGACTATTTATTCTTTCTACGGCCAAAACTCTGACTTCGGGAGGGATCATCGATGAAATTTTCCTGCCATACCTCTGCCCTGCTCTCGGGCCTCAGCGTCGCCGTCCGCGCGCTCTCGTCGCGTACCACGCAACCGATCCTCGAGGGCGTGCTCGTCAAATCCTTGGACCGCGGCCTCGAACTCACCTGCTCCGACGGCGCCATCAGCATCGTCACCACCGTAGAAGCCGAAATCTCCGAGGAAGGAGCCGTCGTACTTCCCGGCAAGCTCTTCTTGGATGTCGTGCGCAAGATGCCCCAGGCGCTCATGACCGTCACCGTGGGCGAAACCTTTGTCTCCTCCATGAGATGTCTCGGCGCGCGCATGACCCTCGCCGGCCAGAGCGGAGACCTTTTCCCCTCACTCCCGCTCGTCAGCGCCGAAAACTCATTCGAGCTGCCGCAAACCCTGCTCCGCGACATGATGCAGGAGACCGCGTTTGCGATTGCCGTCGACGACCCGCGCAAGGTGCTCAACGGTTGCCTGCTCGAAATCGCACACGGCGAGGCGCGCATGATCGCGCTCGACGGGTTCCGTCTCGCGCTGCGCCTCGCGCGTTTATCGGGCGACGCGCCCGAGCTTTCGGCCATCATCCCCGGCAAGGCCGTGGCCGAGATCGCCAAGATACTGGGCTCCGAGGACGAAAAGATGGCCCATGTCAAAATCGGCGGCACGCAGATGATGGTCGAGCTGGATGAAACCCAACTGTACTCCACCTTGATCGAGGGCGAGTACATCAACTATCGCCATATCCTGCCGTCCGAATGGAAGACGCGCGTCAAGATCGACCGCGACCAATTTGCGATGTGCGTCGATCGCGCCTCGCTGATCGCGCGCGAGGGGCGCAACAACCTCATCAAGATGCAGATCGAGGACGGGCGCATGATCATCACCTCCAACTCCGAGAGCGGCGACGCCTACGAGGAGCTCGAAGTCGAGGTCGAGGGCGAGGGGCTGTCGATCGCGTTCAACGTGGTGTACGTGTCGGACATCCTGCGCGTATTGCCCGAGGGCGAGGCCTACATGCGGTTCAATTCCCCGGTCAGTCCATGCCTGGTCTGCCCGGTCGAGGGCGACGCGTTCGCTTACCTGATGCTGCCCGTGCGGGTCAACGCATGATGGACGGTACCATCGCCGCCGTCGCCACGCCGCCGGGCGAGGGCGGTATCGCCGTCATCCGCGTAAGCGGGGAGAAGGCGCGGGACATCCTGTCCGGCTGCTTCGTCCGGGCGTCGGGCGAAGGGATGGAGCCGGGACGGCTGTGCTATGGCCGGGTGATCGGCCGGGATGGAGCGCCGATCGACGAAGCCATGGCGGTGTTCCTGCCCGCGCCCTGTACCTACACGCGCGAGGACGTGGCCGAGATCCAGTGCCACGGCGGAACGGTGCAGGCGCGGCGGGTGCTCGGTCGCGTGCTCGAGTTGGGCGCGCGCGCGGCAAAGCCCGGCGAGTTCACACAGCGCGCGTTTTTGGGCGGTCGGATCGACCTAAGCCAGGCCGAGGCGGTGATGGCGCTGGTCGCGTCGGGCAGTGAGGCGGCGGCGCGCGCGGCCTGCCGGCAGCTGGACGGCGGCGTATCGGCCACGATGCGCAAGCTGGCGGGCGAGCTGATCGACCAGCTTGCGTTGATCGGGGCGGGCGACGACTTCCCTGAGGAGGTCGAGGAGCAGGCTGCGGCTGTGGCCGTGCTCGAGCGCGCGCGGCGCGTGCGCGAGCAGCTCATCGCCCTGTCCGATCCGAGGAACGCGCGCATCCTGCGCGAGGGGCTGAACGTCGTGCTTGCCGGCCGCCCCAACACCGGCAAGTCGTCGCTGCTCAACGCGCTCCTGGGCAGCGACCGCGCGATTGTGACCGAGTACGCGGGCACCACGCGCGACCTGCTCAGCGAGGCGCTGTCGGTCGAGGGATGCCGGGTCACGCTGATCGACACCGCGGGTCAGCGCGACGCGGACGATCCGATTGAGCGCATGGGCGTCGAGCGCGCGCGGGGCGCGCAGCGGGATGCCGACCTCGTGCTGCTGGTGCTTGACGGTTCGGAGCCGTTGACCCCCGAGGACGACCGGCTGATCGAAGGCGCGGACGGACGCTGCGTCGCCGTGGTCAACAAGTGCGACTTGGATGAGCGCATCGACGGGGCGAGGCTTGCTGATCTCAAAACGCTGCGCGTCTCGGCGCGCACGTCGGAGGGGGTTCCCGCGCTGCGCGCGTTGATCGCGCGGGAAGCCGCTCGCGCGGCCGCGGCCGAGGACCAGCTGACGGTAGAGCGCCACATCGATTGCGCGAAGGGAGCGATCGCGGCGATCGAGCGCGCGATCGGGGCGATCGACTCGGGGTTGCCGCTCGATCTCGCCGCGGTCGACCTGATGAGCGCGCTCGATCAACTGCTGGCGATCACGGGCAAAAACGCGTCCGAAGCGGTGATCGACTCTGTTTTCGCCAATTTTTGCGTAGGAAAATAGCGTGTATCGCGGTTGAACTTAACGCAAAAAGCCGCTATAATGTGATACCATTGAGCCTATACTCATCGGGAGCGAGGTGCAAAGAACGATGCCCAAGGTTACGATTGACGAGGAAATCTGCAAGGGCTGCGGCCTGTGCGCGGATAACTGTCCGAAAAAGGCTATTCAAATGTCCGGCAAGCTCAACAAGAAGGGGTACCACCCCGCCGAATGGGCGCGGCCCGAGGACTGCATCGGCTGCGCTTTCTGCGGCCGCATGTGCCCCGATTGCGCGATCACGGTAGAAAAGTAGCATGGAAGGAGTGGCACATATGAGGCAGATGATGAAGGGCAACGAAGCCATCGCGGAGGCCGCGGTGCAGGCGGGCTGCCGCTACTTCTTCGGCTACCCGATCACCCCTCAAAATGAGATTCCCGAGTACATGTCCAAGCGCCTGCCCGAGGTAGGCGGCGCGTTTTTGCAGGCCGAGAGCGAGGTCTCGGCGATCAACATGGTCTATGGCGCGGCGGGCGCGGGCGCGCGGGTGATGACCTCGTCGTCGAGCCCGGGCATCTCGCTCAAGCAGGAGGGAATCAGCTACATCGTGGGCGCGGAACTGCCCTGCGTGATCGTCAACATCGTGCGCGGCGGCCCGGGCCTGGGCTCGATCCAGCCGGCGCAGTCCGATTACTTCCAGGCGACGCGCGGCGGCGGGCACGGCGACTACAACATGTGCGTGTTCGCCCCCAACACGGTGCAGGAAGCGGTCGAGCTGACGCAGCGCTCGTTTGACGTGGCCGACCGCTACCGCGCGCCGGTCATGTTGCTGGGCGACGGCGTGATCGGCCAGATGATGGAGCCGGTCACCATGCCCGAATACAAAAAACCGGAGCTGCCGCCCAAGACCTGGGCCGCGACCGGCTGGCATCCGGGCGCGGATCGGCCGCGCGCGGTGATTAACTCGCTCTACATCCAGCCCGACGTGCTCGAGCAGCACAACCTCAAGCTCAAGCAGAAGATGGAAGCGCTTGCGCAGAACGAGCTCAGGTACGATACCCAGTTCATGGACGATGCCGAGATCGCGCTTGTGGCCTACGGCACCACCGCGCGCATCGCGCTGACCGCGGTCAGGAAGCTGCGCTCAGAAGGCATCAAGGCCGGACTGATCCGCCCGATCACGCTGTGGCCGTTCCCGAGCGCCTACATCGGCGAAAAAGCGCGTTCGCTCAAGGCGCTGCTGTCGGTCGAGATGTCGCTGGGCCAGATGGTCGAGGATGTGAAGCTGGCGGCAAACGGCGCGTGTCCGGTGTTCTTCTTCGGGCGCACGGGCGGCATCATACCGGGTGTCCGGGAGATCATTTCGCAAGTCAAGCGCATCGGGGAGGGATTGTAATGGCCGTCGTATTTCAGAAGACGAAGATGCTCACGGATGAAAAGACCCATTACTGCCCCGGCTGCACCCACGGCATCATCCACCGGTTGGTGGCCGAGGCGCTCGACGAGCTGAACGTGGGCGATAAGGCGATCGGCGTCGCGCCGGTCGGCTGCGCGGTGTTCGCGTACAACTACTTCAACTGCGACATGTTAGAGGCGGCGCACGGGCGCGCGCCGGCGGTGGCGACCGGCGTAAAGCGTGTCGATCCCTCAAAGGTGGTGTTCACCTATCAGGGAGACGGCGACCTGGCCTCGATCGGCGCGGCCGAGGCGGTGCACGCCGCCGCTCGCGGTGAAAACATCACGGTGATCTTCGTCAACAACGCCATCTACGGCATGACCGGCGGCCAGATGGCCCCGACCACGCTGATCGGTCAGAAATCGACCACGTCGCCGCTGGGCCGCGATCCGCTTCGGTGCGGCTACCCGATCCGCGTGAGCGAAATGCTCTCGACACTCGACGGCCCGGCGCTGATCGAGCGGGTGTCGGTGCACGACGTCAAGCACGTGCTCGCCGCCAAGAAGGCCATCAAGAAGGCGTTCGAGTACCAGATCGCGGGCAAGGGCTTCACCTTGATCGAGGTGCTGTCCACCTGCCCCACCAATTGGGGATTGACGCCCAAGGAAGCCATCAATTGGCTGAAAGAAAATATGATCCCGCAGTACCCGTTGGGCGTCAAAAAGGAGGTCGGTTGAAATGGGCCAGGCAAATCCCTCTGAGGAGAAGCGCCTGATCGTCGCCGGCTTCGGCGGCCAGGGCGTGCTGCTCATAGGCCAGCTGATCGCCTACGCCGGGATGATGGGCGGCAAGCAGGTCTCCTGGATGCCCTCCTACGGCCCGGAGATGCGCGGCGGCGCGGCCAACTGCGCGGTGGTGATCTCGGACGAGCCGGTGGGCTCGCCCAAGGTCGAGGAAGCCGACGTGGTAATCGCCATGAATCGGCCCGCGATGGAGCTGTTCGAAAAGAGCCTCGTTCCGGGCGGCGCGCTGCTGTACAACAGCTCGCTGATCGACATCAAGCCTTCGAGAAGCGACATCCGCGCGGTGGCGATACCCTGCAGCGAGATCGCGAACCAGGTGGGCTCTCTGCGCGCCTCCAACATGGTCATGCTGGGCGCGTATGCCGGGCTGACCGGCGATTTCAGCGTGGACCAGCTGATGGATACGCTCAGGCACAAGCTGGGCCCCTCGAAGGAGCGGTTCATGCCGACGAACCGGCAGGCCATCGAGGCGGGCATGGCGGCGGCGGGGGCGTAATGGACATCCGGCTGTTGGACGTCGTGCAGATGAAGAAGCCCCACCCCTGCGGAAGCAGCACCTGGACGGTGACCCGCGTGGGCGCGGACATCAAGATCAGATGCTCGGGCTGCGCGCGCGTGGTGATGCTCGATCGCGCGGTGTTTGAAAAGCGGCTCAAGAAGATCATCAGCCGGGCACCCGACCGGAAGGAAGAGGACCAGCATGAGGAACTATGAGGATGAACGCGAGGTGAGGCGTACGTCCGCGCCGCAGCGGCGAAGCGCGGCGGCGGGAGAAACGCCCGCGCGCGGCACGTCCCGGCCCGGCGTCCGACCAAGCGGCGCGCCGCGACCGGGCAACGCCCGGCCGACGGTCCCTCGGCCGTCGTCCGGCCGACCGCAAAGAGCCGGCTTGCGGCCGGTACGGCCGGTGCGGCCGGCGAAGCCGCGCAGGCCCAAGCGGCGGGGCGGGAGCTTTATTTCAGTGCTCGCGGGCTTGGTGCTGGCGGTGGCGCTGGCGTTTGCGGGCGGCTACCTGCTGCGTGAGTACGTCTTCGACATCGTGCGCGTCTCGGGCGACGCCATGCACGAGACGCTGATGAACGGCGATCTTGCGCTGGTCTCAAAGCTAGACCGCCAACAGCCGGGGGCGGGCGACGTGGTGGCCGTGCGCGTCCGCGGGAGGCAGGGCGTGATCCTCAGGCGGGTGATCGGTGTGCCGGGCCAGACCGTGGAGTTCAAGGGCGGCGAGACGCTGGTGGACGGGAGTCCCTTGATCGAGCACTACATCTCGCTGGCCAACTACGAGCAATTCCCGGCCAAGACCCTGCCGCACGGCAAATACTACGTGTGCGGCGACAACCGATCGGAAATCTCGGACAGCCGGGGCGAGGAAGTGGGCCTGGTCAGCGAGCAGGACATCGTGGGCAGAGTGCGCTGGGTGATCTGGCCGTTCAACCACGTGAGGACTCTTTAGTTGCCAGACCACTAGACTGTAGAAGGGTCGTGACCGACATGGAACCCAACATCATGCCCAACGGTGGGCCGGAGGTTCAACCGGAGGCGCCGGCGGGACAAAAGAAGCCGGTAAACGTCAAGAAGGAGATCATCGAGTGGGTCAAGGCGCTGTCGGTGGCGCTGATCGCGGTGCTGTTGATCCGCACCTTTATCTTCACGATGATCCGGGTAGACGGCAATTCCATGATGGAAACGCTGCACGATGGCGACCGCATCGCCTCCACGATCATCGACCTCAAGCTGAACGGCCCCAAGCGCGGCGAGATCGTGATCTGCACCTATCCGGGCGGTAAGCATCTGGTCATCAAGCGGGTGATCGGCATGCCGGGCGACACGGTCGCGGTGGTCGATGGCCAGACGCTGCTCAACGGCGTGCCGCTCGACGAGCCCTATGTCGAGCATCCGAAGGATGGCGAGTTCTTCCCGCCGGTGACGCTGGGCGAAGACGAATACTTCGTCATGGGCGACAACCGCGCGGTGTCGCGCGACAGCCGCGACCCCTCGGTCGGCCCGCTCAAGCGCGACGCCATATCG
Source organism: Anaerozeibacter quisquiliarum (assembly GCF_051162045.1). Taxonomy (NCBI): domain Bacteria; kingdom Bacillati; phylum Bacillota; class Clostridia; order Eubacteriales; family Anaerozeibacteraceae; genus Anaerozeibacter; species Anaerozeibacter quisquiliarum. Next base: position 21,039 of record NZ_JBISDI010000025.1, on the reverse strand, counting down.
GCCAAGGCGCAATTGCGCGTGTGGCCGCTAAGCGACATGGGGTTGGTCGGATGAAAAAAGAAAAGAAGCCGTTGAACGTGAAGCGTGAGATCTTCGAGTGGGCGGTGTCGATCGCGGTGGCGCTGGTTGCGGTATTTCTGATCCGCACGCTGCTGTTCACGATGATCCGGGTCGAGGGCCCCTCGATGCTGGAAACCCTGCACGACGGCGACCGCATCGCCTCGACGATCGTCGATTTGCGGCTGAGCGGCCCCGCGCGCGGCGATATCGTGGTGTGCACCTATCCGGGCGAGGACCACTACTGCATCAAGCGGGTAATCGGCCTGCCGGGCGAGGTGCTCGAGGTCAGGGGCGGCGTTACCTACATAGGCGGCGAGCAACTGCCCGAGCCCTACGTCACCCATTCGATGAATTACGACTACGGACCGATCGCGCTCGGCGGGGATGAATACTTCGTGATGGGCGACAATCGGCGCAACTCGCTCGACAGCCGGGACATCGGCCCGCTTGCTGAGCGCGACCTCAACGCCATCGCTCGGCTCAGGCTGTGGCCGCTCGATCGGATTGGACTGGTTTCATAGAAGGAGGCGGCGTATGTCGAAGAAGAACGCACATTCATCCGAAAAGCGCACCTTTGTGCGGCTGATCGCGCTGGTACTCACCATCCTGCTCGCCGGATCGGCGATCACGGCGGCGGCGTTCTCGGTGATGGGGTATTGGTTCTAGGTAAGCGCCGATCTAGCCTTTAATCAGCGCTTACCAGGAACCCTGTACACGACTTTCTAATTGTTAAGAAATAAACATCTTTCGCGGCAGGAAAAACCATTCCGGCCGCGAATATAATTATTACGCGTTCTTGAAAATCGTGGGAAAGAGGGCGATGCCGATGGCACTTTTTCAGGCGTCCCTGGTAACGAGACAATAGGAGGACAACGATATGCGCATCATTACAAGCGGAAAAGACGTGGAAATCACCGACGCGCTGCGCGAGCGCATTGAAAAAAAGGTCGGCAAACTCGACCGCTACCTGGGCGAATCGGAGGAGGTGCAGGTGCGCCTGTCGCAGCAGCGCGGCAACCGAAACACCGTGGAGATCACGATCGCGTTCGACGGGATCATCCTGCGCGCCGAGGAGACCAGTTCCGACATGTATACCTCGATCGACCGCGCGATCGACATCGTGATCCGCCAAATCAGGCGGCACCGCACCAAGCTCGAAAAGCGGCTGCGCGCGGGCGTCTACGAGACCGAGGAACCCGGGTTCGAGATGCCCGACGAGGCGTCGCTCGTACGCACCAAGCGCTTCGCCATGAAGCCGATGAGCGTGGACGACGCCATCGCGCAAATGGATCTGCTCGGGCACAGCTTCTTCCTGTTCCTGAACGAGGAGAACGGCGGCGCGTGCGTGGTGTACAAGCGCCGGGACGGCAATTACGGGCTTCTGGAACCGGAGAACGGCTAACGCCGTTCCCGCGCATACGGCTGCGGCCGTATGCGCGCGAGTTGGGGGTTGGGCCGCCTGCCTGCCGGGCCTGCGGGCCCTCCCGGGCGGCAGGCGACGAAGCGGTTCGGGTCGGCCGGGCCGCGGCCATAGATCCGCCTGAACCTGTTGGCCGTACAATTTCATAATGCTTCGACTTATATAGATCCGAGATATGGTCGGATGTCTCTACCAACCGCCGCGAAACGGTTGCCTATAAGTCTTCCGCCCGGGGCATGTCCCCGGGCGGGGGCGATGGGCATTTTTTTTCGGTAAGGGAGGATGATTGTGGAAAAAAGTTTTGTGCTCAGGGGCGACGTGTGCTATAGCAAGGGGCCGCGCGCGCTTGAGACGATCGAGGGCGGCTACCTCGTGTGCGAGGGCGGCGCGTCGATGGGCGCGTTCGCGCTGCTGCCCGAGCGCTTTCGCGCGCTTCCGCTGGTCGATCACGCGGGCTGCCTGATTATGCCGGGGCTTATTGACCTGCACACGCACGCGCCCCAGTTCGCGTTCCGCGCGCTGGGCATGGACCTGACGCTGCTCGATTGGCTGAACGAGCACACGTTTCCCGAGGAGGCGCGCTACTTAGACCCCGACTACGCGCGCGCGGCCTACGAGCGGGTGGTCGGGGCGCTGAGGCGCGGGGCTACGACGCGCGCCTGCCTGTACGCCACCGTACACCGGGAGGCCACCATACGGCTGATGGACCTGTGCGAAGCGTCGGGGCTCATCTGCTATGTGGGCAAGGTGAACATGGACCGCAACGCGCCGGACGCGCTGCGCGAAGTAAGCGCCGCTCGCTCGCTCGCCGATACGCGCGCCTGGCTCGAATCCGTGAAGGGCCGCTACAGGAACACCCGGCCCATCCTGACGCCGCGGTTCATCCCCAGTTGCAGCGACGAGCTGCTGATCGGCCTGGCCGCGCTTGGGCGCGAATTTGGCCTCCCGACCCAGTCTCACCTGTCGGAAAACCCGGCCGAGATCGAGTGGGTCAAAAAACTGTGCCCGGAAAGCGCGAGCTACGCCGACGCCTACCGACGCCGGGGGCTGCTGGGCCCTTCCGCGATCATGGCCCATGCCGTGTGGAACGACGAGGCGGAACTTCAATTGCTGAAAGACAGCGGCACCTTCATCGCGCATTGCCCCGGCTCCAACATGAACCTGTCGAGCGGCATCGCGCCGGCGCGGCGCTACCTGGACCGCGGTGTGAAGCTGGGCCTGGGCACCGACGTGGCGGGCGGGTTCAGCTTGAGCATGCTGCGCGCCATGTCGGACGCGGTACAATCGTCAAAGCTGCGCTGGCGGCTGGTCGACGAGGGCGATGCGCCGCTCGGTGCGGCGGAGGCCTTCTACCTGGGCACGTTGGGCGGCGGCGCGTTCTTCGGCAAGGCCGGCTCGTTCGAGGCGGGCTACGAGTTTGACGCCGTGGTGCTCGACGACCGCGCGCTGACGGCCGGGCGCGCGCTGACCGTTGCCCAGCGGCTCGAGCGCGCGATCTACCTGTCGGACGATGGGCAGATCGTCTCAAAATACGTGCGCGGCGCGAAGTTGTTTTGACTTGCGGATAGGCGTTGATTGCGCTATGATAGGGATGACGAGGGGGGTAGCATATGAGCGTAGGAAAGAGCACCCATCGAGTGGACGCCTACGAGAAGGTGACCGGGCGCGCCATGTACACGGCCGACTTGGCCGGTGCGCATATGCTGGTGGCCAAGGTGGTGCGCAGCACGATCGCCAACGGACGGGTTCTTAAGTTTGATCTGACCGAAGCCGAGAAGGTCAAGGGCGTTACGAAGATCCTCACCTGTTTCGACGCGCCCCGGATCGACTTTCCCACCGCCGGGCATCCCTGGTCGACCGACCCCAGCCACCAGGACGTGGCCGACCGGCGGCTGCTCAACGAGCGAGTGCGCATATACGGCGACGACATCGCGGTCGTGATCGCCGACGACGAGATCGCCTGCGCGCGCGCGGCGCGGCTCATCAAGGTAGAATACGAGGAATACCCGGCGCTGGTCACGCCCGAGCAGGCGGAGGCGCCCGGCGCGACGCAACTGCACGAACGCTTCCCCGGCAATGTGCTCAAGAAGACCTCGTTCAAGGTGGGCGAGATCGACGTCGACGAGGCCTGCGAGGGAGCCGACCTGGTGCTCACGGGCAGCTTCGACACGCAGGTGGTGCAGCACTGCCACATCGAGGTGCCGGTCTCCTACGCCTACATGGAGAAGGGGCGCATCGTGGTCACCTCGTCCACCCAGATCCCCCACATCGTGCGGCGGGTCGTGGGCCAGGCGCTGGGCGTCCCCTGGGGCAAGGTGCGCATCATCAAGCCCTATGTCGGCGGGGGCTTCGGCAACAAGCAAGAGGTTCTCTACGAGCCGCTCAACGCCTGGCTGACGACGCAGATAGGCGGGCGGCCTGTCAAGCTCGAGCTCAGCCGCGAGGAGACCATGGCCTGCACGCGCACGCGCCATGCCATCTCGTTCGACATCAAGTCCTGTGTGCGCGCGGACGGGCGGCTGCTCGCGCGGCGCGTGTCGGCCGTCTCCAACCAGGGCGGGTACGCCTCCCACGGCCACGCCATCGTGGCCAACGCGATCAACGTCTGCCGCATGCTGTATCAGGACGAGCTGGCGACCGAGCTTGCCGCCAGAACGGTCTACACCAACGTCGCCAGCGCCGGTGCGATGCGTGGCTACGGCATCCCGCAGGCGATCTTCGCGATTGAATCGCACATGGACGACCTGGCCGCGCGGCTCAACGTGGACCCGGTCGCGTTTCGCAAGAAGAACTGCATGAAGATAGGGTTCGTCGATCCGGGCACCGGCATCACCTGCCACACGAGCGGGTTGATCGAATGCCTTGAGAAGGGCAAGGCCTACATCGACTGGGATGCAAAGCGCAAGGCCTACCGCAACGAGACCGGCGATCTTCGCCGGGGCGTGGGCATGGCGATGTTCTGCTACAAGACCGGCGTCTACCCGATCTCGCTCGAGACCGCGTCGGCGCGCGTCGTGCTCAACCAGGACGGCTCGGTGCAGCTGTCGGTGGGCGCGACCGAGATCGGGCAGGGTGCGGACACCGTGCTCACGCAAATCGCGGCCGAGACCATCGGCCTAAGGGATGAGGACATACACATCATATCCACCCAGGACACCGACGTGACGCCGTTTGACACAGGCGCGTACGCCTCGCGCCAAACCTACGTCAGCGGCATGGCGGTCAAGAAGACCGCCGAGCTGTTCAAGCAAAGGCTGCTCGAGTACGCCTCGTTCATGCTGAACGTGCCGGCGGACACGCTCGACGTCTGCGAGGACCGCATCGAGCGGATAGCGGACGGCGAGCCGGTGCTGACGCTCGAAGCGCTGGCGACGGAGGCCTTCTACAGCCTGACGAACAGCCGCCACATCACGGCGGAGACGACCTACCACTGCAAGGACAATACCTTCGCGTTCGGCGCATGCTTTGTCGAGATCGAGGTGGACGTTCCGGTCGGCAAGATCAAGATCGTCGATATCGTCAACGTACACGACAGCGGCGTGCTGATAAACCCGAAGCTGGCCGAGGCGCAGGTGCATGGCGGCATGAGCATGGGGCTGGGCTACGCGCTCAGCGAGCAGCTGCGTTACGACGACAGGGCGCGGCCACTCAACGACAACCTGCTCGACTACAAGCTGCCCACGTCCCTCGACACGCCGGAGCTGACCGCGCTGTTCGTTGAGACGAACGACCCGACCGCGCCCTACGGCAACAAGGCGCTGGGCGAGCCGCCCGCGATTCCGGTGGCCGCGGCGGTGCGCAACGCGCTGTTGCATGCCACCGGCGTGGCCGTGGGCTCGATTCCGCTGTCGCCGCAAAAGCTGGTGGAGCACTTCACCGTCGCCGGCCTTATTTCGTAAAGGGGGAAGCGCCATGTACGACTTTGAAAAGCTCACTCAGGCAACGAGCGTCGAGCACGCGATCGCGCTGCTCATGGAAGACGAAAACGCGCGGGTGATCTGCGGGGGCAGCGACGTGCTGATCCGGATCCGCGAGGGCAAGCTCGCGGGTTGCTCGTTGGTGAGCATCCACGGGATCAAGGCGCTCGAAGGGGTGAGCATGGAGAAAGGCGGCACGATCGCGATCGGACCCGCGACCACGTTCGCGGGCGTGACGGAGTCGGCCATCGTGCAACAGTGGATCCCGGCGCTCGGGTACGCCACCGACCAGGCGGGCGGGCCGCAGCTGCGCAACAGCGGCACGATCGGGGGCAACATCGTAAACGGCGTGACCAGCGCCGACAGCGCGCCGGCACTGCTGACCCTGAACGCCGAACTGGTCATCCAGGGCCCCGATGGGACGCGCACGACGGCGCTCAAGGACTTCTATGCCGGGCCGGGCCGGGTGCATTTGGGCCGCGGCGAGCTGCTCACGCGCATACGCATCGCGCGGCGCGACTATGAGGGTTTCTCGGGCCACTACATCAAGTACGCGATGCGCGAGGCGATGGACATCGCCACGCTGGGCTGCGCGGTGCAAGTGAAGCTTGAAGGCGGCGTGATCGAGGACATCCGGCTGGCCTACGGCGTGGCCGCGCCGATTCCGATCCGCTGCCCCATGGCGGAGGCCGCCGTGATCGGCCGCGCGCCGGATGAAGAAACCGGACGGCTGCTGGGCGAGAGGGCGCTTCATGAGGTCACGCCCCGAACCAGCTGGCGCGCCAGCAGGGAGTTCCGGCTGCAACTGGTTCGAGAGCTCGCGGCGCGCGCTCTCAAGCAGGCGATCATCAACAAGGGGGGCGACGGCGCGTGAAGATCATCAGGATGACGGTCAACGGCAAGGAGACGGAGTTGGCGATCGACGAGCGCGAGTCGCTGGCCGACACCTTGCGCAATCGGCTGAATCTGACCAGCGTGAAGAAGGGCTGCGAGGTGGGCGAGTGCGGCGCGTGCACGGTGCTGGTGGACGGGCGCGCGATCGACAGCTGCATCTATTTGAGTGTGTGGGCCGAGGGCAGGTCGGTGCTGACCGTAGAGGGCATCACCGGCCCGAACGGGGAGCTGAGCGCGATCCAGCAGGCGTTTGTGGACGAGGCCGCGGTGCAGTGCGGTTTCTGCACGCCCGGGCTCATCATGACCGCGGTGGAGATCGTGGGCTCGGGCAAGCGCTACACGCGGGACGAACTGCGCCGGCTGATTTCGGGGCATTTGTGCCGCTGCACCGGCTATCAGAACATTCTGAACGCGGTGGAGCGCGTGGTCAACGAGACGCACAAGGTGGTCGGGGTATAGAGGATTGCCGCCCGCGCGAGCGTGTTGATCGTCCAGAGGGCGCAGCCCTCTGGACGACCGTCATCGCTCATGCGGGCCCCCGCCCCCTACTCTTCCAATCCCCTGGCCCTGCCCAGCTGCGCGGCCGGCTTCGACGCGCGTCCGCCTGCGCGGCGCAGCAGCATCATGCGCTTGCGCGGCGTGGCGCGGTCGCAGGGCATCGCCTCGGCGCGCAGCAGCTCCGCGATGTCCTTGGCGTTGTCGAGGTTGCGGTAGGCGCGCTGCGCCGCGCGGATCTCTTGCAGGCGCTTGCCGCCGTCCCGCATCAGCGTGTTCACGATCGCGGGCGCCGATTCGGGGTGCTCGCACACCACGCCCAGGCCGTGCGCCACCATGACCGCCGGGTTCTCGGCCTCCTGGCCCGGCAGCGCGCCGGTAATCAGCAGCGGCACGTTCAGCACCACCGCCTCCATCAGCGTGTTGGGGCTGCCGCGCGCGATGACCAGGTCGCTTTTAAGCATGGGCTCGTGCACATTGGTCAAAAACCCATGTACGGTCAGCCGGTCCCGGTACTCGCTCAGTTCCTGCTCGAGCGTCGCCTTGAGCCGCTCGTTGCGCCCGCAGATGATCGTGAGGCGCATATCCACATGCTTGAGCAGGCAGCGGGCGTAGCGCAGCATATTGCCGCTGCCCTCGCCGCCGCTCATCATCAGGCAATTCAGCGCTCGCGTGCCGTCGTATTCGCCGCCCGGCTTTGCCGCGCGCGCCGCCTCGGTAAACTGGGCGCGCGTGGGGAAGCCGCACAGCTTGAGCTTCTGCTCGGGCATGCCGCGCTGGATCGAACTGTCGTAGGCCTCGTGGGTGGGGCACAGCGTGAGCGCGGCGCGCGGGTCGCACCAGGAGCCGTGGATGTTGATGATATCCGCCTGCAACACGTACACCGGAATGTCCAGCCCGTAGAAGCTCAAAAGATCGATCACGCTGCCGTTGAACAGCGAGTGAACCGTAAGGATCAGGTCGGGCATAAACTGGCTGAGCTTCTGGAGAAACCGGTCGTGGATGGCCGCGGTGACCGCTTCGGTCAGCGCGCGCGGGTAGTGGTCGGACAGCGCGTAGGTCATCTTCCACAAATCCCGGGCGTTGCGCGTGATCGGGCCGTAGATCTTCGAGATCTGGATGCCGGCCTTGCCGATCAGCGTAAACCCGTCGACCACCTCGTAGCGCACGTCGTCAAACTGATCGAGCTGCTCGGCGATCGACTGCGCAATCGAGGCGTGCCCGTGCCCGGTGTATACGCTGGACAGAATCATGATCTTTTTCAAGGAACTCCCTCCCCGGAATGTCGTCCGCGCCGCCCGGCGGTGTGTCGGTGCACCCATTATACAGGATAAGGGCGCGTTTGGGAAGGCGCGCTTTCTTCTTTAATCATCCTCTGGTATAATTCTAATCATGGAAAGGGTTTTTTCGTATGAGGCGGTATACCGCGCGGACGCGCGGCTGTTGATCCTGGGCACCGCGCCGAGTGTGCAGTCGCTTCAAAAAGGATTCTACTACGCGCATCCGCAGAACGCATTCTGGAAGATATTGGCCGACGTGCTGGGATGTGAGCGGCCAACTGAAATCGCGCAGAAGAAGGCGCTGCTGATCGGACACCGCATCGCGCTGTGGGACGTGGCCCATTCGTGCGCGCGGCCCGGCTCGATGGACGCCGACATCCGCGACGTCACGCCCAACGACATCCCCGCGTTGCTTGCGCGCTGTCCGGGGATTTCCCGCGTGCTGCTCAACGGCGGCACGGCGTTCGCGCTGTACCGCCGTCACTTCGCCGCGCTGCCGATCGAGGCCGTCCGCCTGCCATCGACCAGTCCCGCCTACACGCTGCCCTACGCGCAAAAGCGCGAGCGGTGGGCGCAAGCGCTGCTGGGCGGAAGCGATGCTAAGCCGCAATTGTAGGACCACGACCGCTACCGCACGCGCGTCAGCCTGCCGGCGTCCATCTCGCAGACGGTGTCGCACAGCGCTTCGATGTCCTCCCGGTTGTGGCTGGCCAGCAGGATGGTCTTGCCGCGTGCCTTGAGGCCCAGGAACAGCTCGCGCATGTCCCGGACCCCCGCGTTGTCCAGGCCGTTCATCGGCTCGTCCAGGATCAAAAGGTCCGGGTCTTCCATGATGGCCTGCGCGATGCCCAGGCGCTGCTTCATCCCTAAGGAGTACTTGGATACATGCTTTGGCTCCGTGGGTATCAACCCGACCATCAAAATCACCTCGTCAACCCGGGCGCGCGTACACGCGCCGTTCAACTCCGCCAAAATACGCAGATTCTTTCTGCCTGAATAGAACGGCAAGAATCCCGGGGTCTCGATCAAGATGCCCATGCGCTCGGGGATTTCCACATCAACGCCCACGCGTTTGCCCCGCACGGTTATGGTTCCGCCGCTGGGTCTATATAGCCCGCAGATCATTTTCATGAGCACGGTTTTGCCGCTTCCGTTCCGACCGATGATTCCATGGATTTTGCCGGGCGTCAATGCCAAGTCGACGTGATCGACCGCCCGCAGTTTTTTGAACACCTTGCTTACATCACATAAGGTGATAATGGATTGCACGAAATATCCCTCCCGTTCCTCCCGATATTCCATCGCTCATATGTCCATCCTGCGCGCCAATCCAATTGAAAGCCCATACACGCAAAGCGCAAAGCCCAAAAATATGGCGACGGACGCGCCTGAATGAAGCCCCGAATGGAAATGGCTGTTCAGGCTTGCGTACGTAAACAGGCTGATGCGCGAGCCAATCGGATGCCCGTCCATATGCATGACCAGCATAAGCCCGTGAAACAGCATGGCGAAGGCAAACCCCGCCCGATTGCCCCTGGCGTTGACCGCCAGCATGAGAGCGCAAACGCACAGCGCGTAAAGCGCCGTCAAGCCCAGTTGCGCGAAGCACGCCCGGTAGGGCGTCATCGCATTGATGAGGCTAGAGTTGATAAAGGCATGACTTCGCAGGCGAAACAAGGTCTGATCGGTGCAGAGCAGCTGGGAAAGCGGGCTCCACTGATTTTGGATGTAGGAGAAAGGCAGCCCAATCAACACGCTTGAAAGCAGGATGACCAGCAAGTAAATAAAGCAGGTAAGCAACATGTGCAGCGCGATGCCGATCATCCATGCGCGGCGATGGGTCCGGAACACCAGGTAGTACGTGCTTGCATCGGTAAAGGGCGCGTCGCTGAGCATAAGCGCAATCCCCACGACGACGAAGACGGTCGTCACGCGCCGGGTGAGCAATGTGATGAATGGCTCAAACGTTTGGAATGGATAGCCCAACTGCCCCGCGACCGTCAGATGATCCCAGCCGGCGGTCGCGCCGATCAATGCTGCGATGAACAAAGCCACCCATGCCTTGGGGGATAGAATCGTCCGCTTGAGCTGTAACAGCGCCACGGAACACACGGTGTTTATCCGCATCTTTTTCTCTTCACCCCTGACATGAATATCAAGATAAAGATAGAGGAATACCCCAAATGCTGCAGGAGGAGATGCACGAGCGGCATCGGCGCTGTGGAGCTCATTCGGTCGATTGTCGACGACGGGTCGATGTATGCCCAGTCGGTCATCGCGCTGAAGAGCCACAAAAACTGCGTAATGCAGAAGGGCGCGGCGAGCGCCACGAAGGGGTTGGGCAGCCAGACCGACAGGGCGAGCGAGCACAGCGACCAGCAAGCGCCGTAGCACATGAGCTCAAGCATCGTCGAACCGACCAGCGCCCAATCCGCGGGGCTGGGGAACTCCGGCGAGAGCGCGAATGCCTGGATCAGACAGAACGTCAAAAACGCGGCGCAAAGCACCGCCCCGCCGGAGATTGCGGTCGACAACAGCTTTGATTGCAGATAGGCCCTGGTTCCTGTTCGATGCGTGATGTAGGGAAACGCGCCGCCTTCCGTCTCTAAGGCGTGGACATCGCCATACGGCAGCGCGCAAAGCACTGCGCAGCACAGGATGAACGCCCCCAGCCCGAAGGTATCTTGTATGGCGTCGATCAGGGTGCTTCCCTGAAACCGTATGCCGTCAAAAAAACCGAACGGATACGCCGGTTGATACAGCATCAATACCCCAAGCCCAACGCCCAGCGCGAAGCGGCGCGACAGGATGGCGCGCTTCAAATCGCTGCGCAAAACGCGCGCAAAACGCATGCTCAACCCCTTCCCGCCGCGCTGACGATTTCACCCGTCAACGCGTTGACGCGTATTCCATAGAAGCTTTGCGTAATGCCCCATCCCTCGAACGACCAGCACGGTTCCAGGATAAGTCGTTCCCCTTCCCGCCTGGTCGGCGCGTACTCAAGCCGTATGGCGTGAATCTCAATGCCTTCGTCGGCGCGGGGAAAGGCGGCTCTGGCATAATTTCCAGACGCGCCCTCGTCGCCCAACCGCTTCAAAAACTGCTCCACTGCGCTTACGGCATTCGGCAACGACAGCAGCCCGTCCACCCCTTGAATAACCTCGAAGGCATTGGACAGCCAACGCAGCCGGAGGTTTTCGATTCCATAATCATACACCGTGGCATAAGAGCCCAACTGTGAAGGGATGTAGCCCGGATCGACCTTGAGCCCCCAACCAATCGAAGAGGAATTGTCAAAAACGGCGACCGGCTTGCGATCCACGATTTGTCGGATTTGGATCTGATAATGCCCGGGCCCGGGCGGATCTTCCCGCGACAGGGCAATAACCTGCCCAATGTCGTAGGCGAAGGGCAGGGGCAATCCGTCCAGGAAGGCGCGAATCCTGTTCGTCGCCTGCGCGGGCGTCAGCGCGCAGTTTTGCGCGTTACCCGAATGAGCCACGGGTCGGCTCGTAAAATCGGGGCCTTCAACGAAGTAATCGTCCGGGGCCGTTTCGGAATAATTCAACTGTCCAATGGAGGAGTTGACGCTGTAGCGCACGACGCCATCCGACAGGTGCATCCGCGCCTTGACCGGTATAGGCGCGGGCGATACGAAGTTCAACGACTCATCTTCGTACGTTTCAGCGGCCGCGAGCGCTTTCGGCAGGACGTCGGATGCCATGAGCGCGTCAAAATCCAGTTCGTCTCCGATCCCGACGGCAATGACGTCGAACCGCTCCAGGTCGCTGGGAACATCCACTTGGGCCGCTATATGCCATCCGTAATTGGGCTCGGCAAAGGCGTGAACAAATTGCCTAAGGGTCCCCTCATGGATTGTCTTCAGCGGGACAGGATCCCCGGGATTTGCACGGGCGACGGTCTGAGTTTCCTTCAGGAATGGGTCTTCCGGCGGCGCCTGACACCCCGTCAACAGGCAAGCCGGCGCCAGGCAAAGCAATAGCATCCCGATCCATGTTCTCATGGCAATCCCTCCTACGGCTTCGCGCGTGGAACCCGCCAATCCACTTGGCGGATTCCACGCGGTACTGGGCTTCACGCTCAAGCGCTAGCCGGTATAATCCACGGTGTACTTGCCCTCTCCCGTCAAGACATCTCGCTTCTCCTTCGTATTCATACGGAAAGCGGCCCTCAAGTCTCTGCCCATCACAGAGGATACCGAAAGAAACTTGGGCTTTGCCGCCTTTCCGCCATAGGTATACCAAAGACCCTCTGTCACTGCCGCGGTTGCGGCATAATTCACGATGCAGGCCCGGATTGTGCTGGATGGCTTCGGACTGCAAGTCACCATCAGGAGCGCGGCTTTTTTGGCCTCCGTCTTCTTCTCCAACCAGTTGTCCGAGACGGCATACGAGTCCTGGATCCCTCGCTTGTCCTTCAACGTAAACCGCCAGAACGCATCTGCGGCGAATGCAGGCGACGCAACGGCCATGGTCAAGACAGCCACCAACAGAAACGAAACAACCTTCTTCATACCTGTATCCTCCTCATAATCGTCGGTCGTACTGAACATCGTGTCGGTTTCGTCGTCTTCCTGTTTTTGCAACAAACACCCCCTGCAATTTTTCAACCCAACCCTGCGTAGCGCTCCGCAAGGTGAATCGCCCGTTCGCCCGGCCCTCAGTAACGCCTGACCGAGGATTTTTCCGATATGTTGTCCAGCACCTTGCCGGCCGCGTCCCGGACGGTGCCGGTCATGACCACTTGGTAGGCGTATCCACGCTCGACCGGCATTGTCTCTCTGATTTCGACGCCGTTCTTCCCGCTGCCCGAATCCGTCCATCGGCCGATGACGGCCCACGCGCCGTCTTCCTTCTTTTGCCGGAGCTTCACTGTAATGGACACCTTGCTGCCGCTCGCTGTGGGGCTTGCAGATCCCACGCAGGTGGCCTTGCCGCCGCTGCCGATCGTCAATGTGGCCTTGGCATCCGCCACGCCCACATAAAACAGCTCTTTCCCATGATCCCGGAACTCCGACGCATAACCCGCCGCCGGAAGCAGCATGAGCAGCGCGAACAGCCAAACAAGCTTCTTTATATCGACAAAAACTCCCTTCTCAATACGTTTCACTGTATAAAACGATTGAGAAGGGAAAATGTAGCAGTTAATATTTAATTTAATAATTACTTAATCATGGTGACGCTCTCGGACACCTGTTTCGCGGTTTCCAGATCGCCGTCATATCGAACGACAAAGAACCTGTCCGCCACCGCCCAGGTCACGAAGCAATAACCGTCGGCCTCCTGCTCCGCAAACATCGCCTGTTGTCCCTGGATCGTGCCGTACCCGAGCTTCGCGCCCTCGGTGTTGATGAACATCCGGACGTCCGCCGTGTTCTCGTCGAAGTACAGCGATTGGTCCGCCGCGTTGTCGTACCGCACGCGGCACTCGATTTCGTCGCCCCGCACCTGCGCCAGCGCGAAACCCTCCGGCACGTAGGCGGGGTAGTAGGCGCCCGGCCAGTCCCCGGGCACGTCCACGAAGCGCTCCCCGTCCACCTCAAGCCCCAGCTCGGTGCGCACCTCGGTGGTGCTGATTAGGAAGCGCGTCAGGTACACGCGCAGCGGCCGGATGGCCGCCAGCGCCGCCGTGCCGCCGAGGAACGCGATCAGCAGCGCGGCGGCCGCCACCCGGCCCACGCGCGGCAGGGTATGGCGAAAAAAGCGCCGCCGCCGGTTGCGGCCAAGCCCCTTTTCCAGCGCGCGGTGCAGCGCGGGCAGCGCGCGCTCGTAGGCCGCCTTCGCCTCCTCGGCCACGGCGCCGCCCTCGGCGGCCAGGCGCGCGGCGCGGCGCTGCTCCACCCGCCACATAGCCTCGCGGAACAGCGCGTCCTCGTATTGCTCGCGCGGCGTCATGCCGTCACCGCACGCATAAGCCATCGGCGTTCATCTCCTCCCACATGGCCCGGGCGTGCGCTCTGGCGCGCTTGAGCAGCGGCCGGACGCTGTCGCGCTTTACGCCCAACACCCCGGCAATCTCCCCGTCGGACATCTCGCGCACGTACTTCATGCCGAGCGCCGTCTGGTCGCGCTCGGGCAGCCGCTCGATGCACTCGACCAGCCCGGTCACCGTTTCCTCCCACAGAAGGGCCGCGTCCACGTCCTCCTCGCTTGAGGGAATCCGCTCGAACATATCCTCGGGATCGCCCCCATGGATATGGTCGTTCTTCCTCAGAAGATCCAGCGCGACACTGCGCACCGTGACGATGACGTAGGCGCGCAGCTGGTGATCCTCAAGGCGCATCAGGACCGCAACCTGCTTGATGAGCCGCTCCGCCGCCTCCTGAACCGTATCCTCGGCATCCTGCGGCACGTCCAGCAGCCTGCGCGCCTGGGCGTACATGAGATCATATTGCTCCTGATATAACCGCGCCATGAACACGCGCTCGCCGGCATCCTCGATCCGGGCGATGGCGATTGGGAGCATCATCATAAGGCCACACCCCCTTCGTTTTTCTTTGATAAGTATATATTACACCATACATCCATTGCGCGCAAGCGCCCGACCCGCGAAGCACAGGCAAATTCACCGCTTGATCGAACAGTTGTTTTGTGGTATAATGCGCGCATAGACGACACATTGGAGGACAAACGCATGGCGGACAAGAGGCCGGAAAAGAAGCCGGCGGTGCGGCGCACGACCTCGGACGAGCGCAAGAAGGCGCTGGACGTGGCGCTGTCGAAGATTGAGAAGGATTTCGGGAAGGGCTCGGTCATGAAGCTGGGCGACGCCTCGGCCCGGATGCAGGTGGAGGTCATTCCGACCGGCTGCCTGCACCTGGACTTCGCGCTGGGCGTGGGGGGTCTGCCGCGCGGGCGCATCATCGAGATATTTGGGCCGGAGTCGTCGGGCAAGACCACGCTGGCGCTGCATGTACTGGCCGAGGCGCAGAAGATGGGCGGTACCGCCGCGTTCATCGACGCCGAGCATGCGCTCGACCCGGTGTATGCGAGCAAGCTGGGCGTCGACATCGACGAGTTGTACGTGGCCCAGCCCGACAACGGCGAGCAGGCGCTCGACATCACCGAGGCGCTGGTGCGCTCGGGCGCGATCGACGTGGTGGTGATCGACTCGGTGGCGGCGCTGGTGCCCAAGGCCGAGATCGACGGCGACATGGGCGACAGCCACGTGGGCCTGCAGGCGCGGCTGATGTCGCAGGCGCTGCGCAAGCTGGCCGGCGTGATCGCCAAGACCAACGCCATGGCCATCTTCATCAACCAGCTGCGCGAGAAGGTGGGCATCTCCTACGGCAACCCCGAGGTGACCACCGGCGGCAAGGCGCTCAAGTTCTACGCCTCGGTGCGCATCGACGTGCGCAAGGGCGAACCGCTCAAGAACGGGTCGGACATCATCGGCTACCGCACCAAGCTCAAGGTGGTCAAGAACAAGGTGGCCCCGCCGTTCAAGATGGCCACGGTGGACATGCTGTTCGGCGAGGGCCTGTCCCGGACCAGCGCGCTGCTCGATTTGGCGATTGAGAAGGAAATCATCCAGAAAAGCGGCGCGTGGTACAGCTACGGCGACCAGCGCATCGGCCAGGGCCGCGAGGCCGCGCGCACCTTCATCCGCGAGCATCCCGAGATCGGGGAGTCGGTCGAGGCGCAGATCCGCGAGGAATTCGCGGCCGGGCGGATCGAGGTCGCGCACGACGAGGGCGACGCCGAGGACGAGGCGGACGGGGCGGACGAGGAATAAGGAGGCGAGACGCATGGACATCGCAAAATATCTGGACCACGCGGTGCTGGGGCCCGCCATGACGCCGGACGAGGTGCGCGCGGCGATTCGGCTGGGCATCGACTTGAAGGTGTATTCGGTCTGCGTGCGCGGCGCGGACATCGAGATGGCGCTTGAGATGTGCCGGGGCACCGGCACCCGCGTGGGCTGCGTGCTCGACTTCCCCTACGGATTTTCGGGCGCTGAGGTCAAGCGCGCCGCCGCCAGGGACTACGCCGCGCGCGGCGTTTGTGAGATCGACATGGTGATGAACTACGGCTACGCGCTCGGCGGGCGCTGGGACGTGGTGGAGGAAGAGGTGCGCGGCGTGGTCGAGGAAGCGCACGCGCGCGGCGTTCTGGTCAAGGTGATCTTCGAGACCAGCCAGTGGCCGGTCGAAAAGATCGCGGACGGCGTGGAGGCCTGCGTGCGCGCCGGGGCGGATTTCGTCAAGACATCGACCGGCTTCAACGGCGCGGGTGCGACGGTGGAGGCGGTCAAGGCCATGCTGGACGCCGCCAAGGGGCGCATCAAGGTCAAGGCCTCGGGCGGCATCCGCGACTACGCGACCGCCAAGATGTACTTGGAACTGGGCGCGGACCGGCTGGGCGTGGGCTCTTCGGGCTCGAAGGTCATCTGCGAGGGCCAGGGCACATCGACGCAAGCGTATTAGAGCAGGGGATCAAGGCTCGGCATCCCCGCATGAGCGTGAATGGGAGTCCAGAGGGTTTTGCTCTGGACTCCCATCAGCGTTCACGCGGGGGAGACGCCCCCGTTGCCTTCCTTTACACCCGGCCGATCAATTCATACAGATAGCGCTGGAACGGCCGCTCTACCCTGGCGGCGGTCTCCAGCACCTCTTGGTGGCTCAGCGGCTGGTCAAGTACGCCGGCGGCCATGTTGGTCATGCAGCTGGCGGCCAGCACGCGGAGCCCTGCGTGGCGCGCCACGATGGCCTCGGGCACCGTGGACATGCCCACCGCGTCGCCGCCCAACAGGCGCGCCATGCGGATCTCCGCCGGCGTCTCGAACGAGGGGCCGGTCATCCACGTATACACGCCCTCGCGCACCGGGAAGCCCTGCTCCCGCGATACCGCACGCGCCGCGTCCAGCAGCGCCGGGTCATACACCCGGCTCATGTCCGGGAAGCGCGCGCCCAGCTCGTCCTCATTGGGGCCGAACAGCGGGTTCGCGCCGGTCAAATTGATGTGGTCGGTAATCAGCATCAGGTCGCCCGGCTCAAACGCCGTGTTGACCGCGCCCGCGGCGTTGGTCAAGATCAGCACACAAACGCCCATCGCCTTCATGATGCGCACGGGCAGCGTGACGTCCGCGAGGGCATGGCCCTCGTAGTAGTGCAGCCGCCCCGACATGATCGCGCAGGGCTGGCCGTTGACCGTGCCGAAGATCCACTTGCCCGCGTGACCCGGTACCGAGGATACTTTCATGCCCGGCACCTCGGCATAGGGTACCGCCGTCGGGTTCTCCACCCCGGTCAGCAGAGCGCCCCAGCCCGAGCCCAGCACCACGCCGACGCGGGGCTCGATGCCGGCGCGCGTCTTCAGAAAGGCCGCCGCCGCCTCGATTTTCCGCATGTATTCGCTCATATGCACCTCCGCGCTTATGAAAGCTTCACATCGCCCCAGAACGAAGTGCCATCGATCGTATTCTTGACGCCCAGCGCCTCGAGCACCGTGGCCGACACGTCGGCAAAGCTCGCGCGCTCGCCCAGATTCACGCCCTCCTCGGCCTGCAGGCTCCACAGCAGCACCGGCGTATGTTCGCGAGTATGGTCGGTGCCGGTATAGGTGGGGTCGCAGCCGTGGTCGCCGGTCACGATCAGCAGGCCGTCCTCGCCCAGCAGCCGCATGATCTCGGGCAGGTGCTTGTCAAACGCCTCGAGCGCGCCCGCATAGCCCTCGGGGTCTCTGCGGTGGCCGTAGAGCATGTCGGTGTCCACGAGGTTGGCGAAGATCAGCCCGTTCAGACGCGGCTTCTTGAGCGCCTCGATCACCGCGTCCACGCAGGCTTCGTTGCCCACCGCGTGGTTGGAAGAGGTCAGCCCCCGGTAGTTGAAGATGTCCTCGATTTTGCCCACGCCGATCACGTCGCGGCCGGCCTCCTTGAGCAGGTCCAGCATCGTGCGGCCGACCGGGTCGAGCGAAAAGTCCTTGCGGTTGCCGGTGCGCTCAAACGCGCCGGGGTTGCCGGTGAACGGGCGCGCGATGACGCGGCCCACGGCGTGCTCGCCGGTCAGCATGCGCCGCGCGATGCGGCAGATGTGCCACAGCTCGGTGGGCGGGATGATGGCCTCGTGCGCGGCCACCTGGAACACGCTGTCGGCCGAGGTGTACACGATGGGCTTGCCGGTGCGGATGTGCTCAGAGCCCAGCCGCTCGATGATCTCGGTGCCGGACGCCGCGCAGTTGCCGATCACGCCCATGCCGATCTCGCGCTCGATTTCCTCGATCAAATCCGGTGGGAAGCCGTTCGGGTAGGTGGGGAACGGCTTTTCGAGCGTCAGCCCCGCCAACTCCCAGTGCCCGGTGGTGGTATCCTTGCCGGCGGCCTTTTGGGTCAGCCGCCCGTAGCAGCCCAGCGGCTCTTCATCGCTCTCGATGCCGGCCGCCGCGAGCAGCCCAAGGTCGGCCAGGTTGGGGATATCGGGTTTGCACTGCCCGTACACGTGGCCGAAGGTGTTCGCGCCCGCGTCGCCGTAGGCGGCGGCGTCCTTCTGCGCGCCGATGCCCAACGCGTCCACCACGATCAGAGCGACTTTCTTGATTCTCATGGATCCATCTCCATTCCCGTGCGCAGCAGTTCCGCCATGCAGGCGATCATCTCTCCCGCGGTCGGCTTGCCCCGCTTTGCATCGATGGTATTGCCGAATAATTTATACTGCATCTCGAGCGAGCCGCCCGACCATGCCGACTCGATGACCCGGCGCATGGCGTGCTCCACGCGCTGCCTCGGAACCGCGTGCGCCTCGGCCACCAGCGAATACAGCACCGTCGTCAGTTGCTTGTTGAGCCGCACGTCGCGGCTCGCGAGCTCGATCGCCATCGCCAGATAGCGCGTGCCCTGCATGCGCGCCGAAAAGCCCAACGCCCACAGACTGCGCAGGATCCCCTGCCGGTTCACGCCCTCGCGCGGCAGCCTTTGAAGCGGGGTGAGCGACTCGGTCGCGCGCATAAGCATCGCGGCGTCCGCCGGCTTGGTGAGCATCGCGCACGCGCCCGCGGCCTCGGCCCAGGGTGTGAACCGCGTCATGCCGGGCGCGACCAGCAAGAACGCGTACGGCAGCGTGAACAGCCTGGTGGCGCGTACGCGCCGGATCAGCTCGATGCCGTCCCATCCGGGCAACATAAGGTCGGACACCAGCACCTCGGGCATCGCCTCGACGACGCGCGCGAGCGCGTCCGCGCCGCTATGCGCGATCGTCGCGTGCACCCCGGCCGGCAGGGCGCGAGCCAGGTCGCGTGCCGCGTCCGGGTCGGCCATCGCCAGCACCCACCGCTCGTACTCGCGTACGCGCATGTCCGCACCCCCTAGATGCCATCTGATATCCTGAGTATTTCGACGCGTCCGTTCAAAATCCTGCCGGCCAACGTTATCGTATCTGGAAATCCTCGCGGTTTTTGTACATTTTACGCACCTGTGTTCATGCCGCCTTCTTCTCTTCAATCTGATCGGTCTGCTTTATCATCCACTCGATGTACATGCCGTAGCCCTGGGTCGGGTCGTTGATGAACACGTGGGTCACCGCGCCCGCCAGCCGCCCGTCCTGCAAGATGGGCGAGCCGCTCATACCCTGCACGATGCCGCCGGTCGCCTCGAGCAGCGCCTTGTCGGTCACCTTGACCACCATGCCGCGCTGCGCCGCGTCCTCTTGCGGGAAAAGCTTCGTGATCTGGCAGTCGTAGGCCTTGACGCCGCCGTCGCCCAGTGTGGTCAGCAGCTGTGCCGGCCCCTCGCGCACCTCGCTGCGCGTCAGCACGGGCACGCCGCTCGGGTACAGCGCGCTCGGGATCGGCTTGTCGGTCACGCCATAGATGCCGTACTCGCCGTTGACCTTCACATCGCCCAGGTGCTGGGCCGAATCGAAGAACTCGCCCAGCAGCTCGCCCGGCTCGCCGCTCTCGCCCTTGAGTACGCCCACGATCCGGCTCTCGTAGATGCTGCCGTCGCCCACGGTGAGCAGCGTGCCGGTGTCGGCGTCGGTGATCGCGTGCCCGAGCGCGCCGAACGCGCCGCGCGCGGGGTCGTAGAACGACAGCGTGCCCACGCCCGCGGTCGAGTCGCGCACCCACGCGCCCAACCGGTACGCGCCGTCGCGCGCGTCCCTGACCGGCCGAATCGTAAGGCGCAGCAGTCGGCCGGCGCGCTCGACGGACAGCTGTGCCTCGCCGCCGTCCGCGATCATCTTCGTGAGCTCCGCGGCGCTGTCCACCCGCCGCCCGTCGACGGCCGTAATCAGATCACCGGCGCGCAGCCCGGCCTCGCGCGCGGGGCTGGGAGACGAGCCTACGTCCGACGCTCCCACGACCAGCACGCCCAGCATGGAAAGCGCCACGCCGATCGACTGCCCGCCGGGAACCAGCGTACGCGCGGGCGCAACCGTCACGTTGACCGTCTTGACCGGCAGGCCCAGCAGCCGCAGCACCAGCTGCGCATTGCCCTCCCGCTCGGCCGTCAGCGATATCTGCGAACCCCCCTGGTCCAGCCGCTCGTCGAGGCTCGAGATCACCTGCGCGCCCTGATCCACCACCTCGGTCTTAAGCGGCATGTCGAAGTTCATGCTGGTGGTGTTGCCGCGGGTCAGCCGAAGCGTGTCCGGCAGCGCGGACAGCTGCCGCGCGGGTTTCGACGTGCCGAGCACTAGGGTGAGCGCCGCCAACACCCACCCCAGCGCGCGGCGTACACGAATCCTTGGAAGTTTCAAATTGCCGTTCTTCATAAAAATTTCCCCCCGCCTCCTGTCGCGTTCGCGGTTTAAGGTCTCCGCGCGCTCGCCCCGCTATGCTGGGCATTCGGCCCGGCCGTGGAACCTACTGGGAAAGCGGACGACCGGAATGCGGTGGCGTCTTGGTTGGAATTTTTCGGCGGCGTTTGAAGTCGGATTGACTTTGTCGCGACATCTCTATTGTTGACGAATCTACATTGTCCATTCCATGGCGCGAACATCTTTATAAAATTGCGC